>NZ_JBWGQW010000004.1:0-71951 GCF_056332225.1 Thermus sp.
GCAACCCCTGCCGTTAGTTGCCAGCGGGTCAGGCCGGGCACTCTAACGGGACTGCCCGCGAAAGCGGGAGGAAGGCGGGGACGACGTCTGGTCAGCATGGCCCTTACGGCCTGGGCGACACACGTGCTACAATGCCCACTACAGAGCGATGCGACCTGGTGACGGGGAGCGAATCGCGGAAAGGTGGGCGTAGTTCGGATTGGGGTCTGCAACTCGACCCCATGAAGCCGGAATCGCTAGTAATCGCGGATCAGCCATGCCGCGGTGAATACGTTCCCGGGCCTTGTACACACCGCCCGTCACGCCATGGGAGCGGGTTTTACCCGAAGTCGCCGGGAGCCTTAGGGCAGGCGCCGAGGGTAGGGCCCGTGACTGGGGCGAAGTCGTAACAAGGTAGCTGTACCGGAAGGTGCGGCTGGATCACCTCCTTTCTAAGGAGCTTAAGGCCTCTTCCCGCGCTTTCAGGAACCCCCGGTCCCAGCTGGCGACCCAAACAAACCCCCCGTTAGGGGGGTTTTGCTTTTGACGGTGCGCCCTAGGGCGCTTTAGAACCCGCGCACCAGGGGGATGGTTTCCCCGTAGGCCCGGACCTCCTGGTAGGGGCTGAGGGCGTACGCCCGGGGGTCCTTGGCCAGCCGCTCGGCCTTGGCGGGGGAGAGGTTGCGGAGGATGACCGCCCCCAGGGCCTCGAGGCGGTCCTCGGCGGGGATGGTGAGGCCGTGGTCCCGCTCCAGGGCGGCGAGCTTTTCCGCTACCCGGGCGGGGCTGGGGAGGCCGGGCTCGAGGACGGCGATGCAGGTTCCGCCCTGAAAGCCCTGGGGGGCAAGCCCCGCTTGTTGCTGACAGGCGGCCAGGAACAGAAGACCCAAAGCCAGGAACCCTTTTTTCATCTCTCCTCCTTGCGGTACGCCTAGGACTCCACCCCTTGGGGGCCTGGGCCGTCAAGGCCTATAGTGGGGGCGTGGATTTTTTGGAGGCCCTCTCCCGCCCGCCTCTGGTCCTGGGGGTGGACCCAAGGCCGACGCTCCACGGCCCGGAGCCCTTGGCCCATATCCGCCGCTACACCTTGGAGCTCCTTGAGGCCCTGGCCCCGCGCCTCGCCGCGGCGAAGTTCCAGCTGGCCTTCTTTGAGGCCTTGGGCCCTGGGGGGATGGCGCTTCTCGTGGAGCTCGCCAGCGCCTCCCGGGTCATGGGGCTACCGGTGATCTTTGACGGGAAGCGGGGGGACATCGGCTCCACCGCCGAGGCCTACGCCCGGGCGTATCTGGAGGCTTTCCCGGGAAGCGCCCTCACCCTGAATCCGTACCTGGGCCTGGACGCCCTCCTCCCCCTCTTCCAGGCCGCCTCCCGCACGGGGGGCGGGGTCTTCGTCCTGGCGAAGACCTCCAACCCGGGCTCCGGCTTCCTCCAGGACCTCCCCGTGGAGGGAAGGCCCCTCTACCTCCACCTGGCCGAGGCCCTGGCCCGGGAGGGGGAGGCCTACCGGGAAGGGGCGTGGAGCCGGGTGGGGATGGTGGTGGGGGCCACCTACCCGGAGGCCGTGGCCAGGGTGCGGGAAGCGGCGCCCCACGCCCCCCTTCTCCTTCCCGGGGTGGGGGCTCAGGGGGGGAGGCCCTTCAAGGGGGAGGGGTTTCTTTTCGCGGCGAGCCGGGCCCTTTACTACCCGAAGGGGAAGCCGGACCTAAAGGCCGCCCTGGAGGCGGCGGAGGCCCTCCTAAAGGCTCTGGTAGAGTAGGGGGGATGGACGTCCTGGAGCTTTACCGGAGGACGGGGGCCCTTCTAGAGGGCCACTTCCTCCTGAGGTCGGGCTTCCACTCTCCCGTCTTCTTCCAGTCCGCGGCCCTCCTCCAGCACCCCCTTTACGCCGAGGCCGTGGGGGAGGCTTTGGGAAAGCTTTTTGAGGACGAGAAGGTGGACTTCGTCATCGCCCCGGCCATCGGGGGGGTGGTCCTCTCCTTCGTGGTGGCGAAAGCCCTCGGGGCCCGGGCCCTCTTCGCCGAGAAGGACGGGAAGGGGGGGATGCTGATCCGCAGGGGGCTCACCGTGAACCCGGGGGACCGCTTCCTGGCGGTGGAGGACGTGGTGACCACCGGGGAGAGCGTCCGCAAGGCGATCCAGGCGGCGGAGGCGCGGGGTGGGGTTTTGGTGGGGGTCGGGGCCTTGGTGGACCGGAGCGGGGGAGGGGTGGCTTTCGGAGCGCCTTTCCGGGCCCTTCTCGCCCTCGAGGTCCCCCAGTACCCGAAGGAGGCCTGCCCCCTCTGCCGGGAGGGTATTCCTTTGGAGGAGGTCTAAGGTGCGCCTCCTCGCCGCCCTTCTCCTCGGTTTCCTCCCCTTGGCCCTGGCGGCCCCCGAGGAGGCGGCCAGAGAAGCCGTTTCCCGCTGGCTTCGGGGGGAGCTTTCCCCAAAGCTTGAGGACCTCCTCAAGGCCCCTCCCGAGGAGGCCTCGAGGCTCCTTGAGCGCTTCGCCCTCTTTCCCCCGCCCCCTGAGGGGCTCGCCGTAAACCTGGAAAGCCCCCGGGTGGAGGAAAGCCGGGTCTCCTTCCCCGCCGCCCTGGGGGAGGAGGTGGGGGAGGTGGTGGTGGTCCTGGAGGGAGAGAGGGTAGCGCGGGTCTACTTCCGCCCGCAGGGGCTCGGGGTGCCCCCCTACCTCCTCACCCCTGGGGCGGGCTTGGGGTTTCTCCTCTTCTCCCTCTTCTGGACCCTGCTTCTCCTCAGGCCTTCTCCCTTCCGGGCGTGGCTTTTGGAGGCCCTCTCCCTGGTCCGGGCCCAGAGGGGCCTTTACCTCCTCACCAACCTCCTCCTCTACGGCCTCTTCGCCCTGGGCGTCCTCCTCGCCTACGCCGTGCCCGAGCTTGCCCGGGCGGTGCAGGTCCTCTTTGGGGGGGCTTTAGAGGCCTTGGGCCTTAAGGAAGCGGTGGACAGAGGCGTTCTGGTCCTCGCCGGGGTCATCTTCTACTGGAACTTCAGCCAGGGGCTTTTCCTCACCGGGCTTTTCCCCGCCCTTCTCCTCGGGCTTCCCGTCCTCCTCCTGAACGCCCTTCGCTACCTCGCCTTTGGCTTCGCCCTCTCCCCGGCCCTTCTGGGAAGCGCCTTCCTCTTCCACCTGCCCACCCTCCTCCTGGAGCTTCAGGCCTACATCCTCGTCACCTTCGGCGGGCTCGTCCTTCTTGCCCGGGTGGCCGGGGGAAAGGGGTACCGGGAGGGGCTTAGGGGGCTCCTCTTGGCCTTCTATCTGGGGGCCCTCTTCCTCCTCGCCGCCGCCTGGTACGAGGCCTGGGAGGTGGTCTTCCTCCTATGAGGGTGGCGGTGCTGGGCGCGGGGGCCTGGGGGACGGCCCTGGCCGTGCTCCTCGCCAGCAAGGGGGTGCCCACGGCCCTGTGGGCGAGGCGCAAGGAGCAGGCCGAGGCCATGAGGGCCCACCGGGAGAACAAGGACCACCTGCCCGGGGTGGCCCTCCCGGCCTACCTCTACCCCACCTCTAATCCCGAGGAGGCCTTGGAGGGGGTGGAGCTCGCGGTGGTGGCGGTGCCCTCCAGGGCCCTTCGGGAGACCTTGGCGGGCCTTCCCCTGGCCCCCTGGTACGTTTCCGCCACCAAGGGCCTCTACTACGAGGAGGGGGTCCAGACGCCCGCGGAGGTGGTGGAGGCCCTGACCGGTAGGCCCGCCGTGGCCCTTTCCGGGCCCAACCACGCCGAGGAGGTGGCCCGCTTCCTCCCCACGGCCAGCGTGGCCGCGGGGCCGGAAGACCTCGCCCGGCGGGTCCAGGCCCTCTTCTCCGGGCCCACCTTCCGGGTTTACACCAGCCGGGACCGGCGGGGGGTGGAGCTCGGGGGGGCGGTGAAGAACGTCCTGGCCCTGGCGGCGGGCATGGTGGATGGCCTCAGGCTTGGGGACAACGCCAAGGCCGCCCTCCTCACCCGGGGCCTTAGGGAGATGGTCCGCTTCGGCACCGCGCTTGGGGGAGAGGAGGCCACCTTCTACGGGCTTGCGGGCCTTGGGGACCTCCTGGCCACCGCCTACAGCCTTCACTCCCGCAACCGCGGGGCCGGGGAGAGGCTGGTGCGAGGGGAGGCCCGGGAGCGCCTCGAGGACCGGGGGGTGGTGGAGGGGCTCTACGCGGTGCAGGCCATGGTGGCCTGGGGAAAGGAAGCGGGGGTGGAGCTTCCCATCGCCGAGGCCGTCTACCAGGTGGCCTACGGGGGCCTGGACCCCCTGGCGGCCCTCAAGGCCCTCATGGCCCGGGAGCCCAAGGAGGAGTGAAGTGTACGTGCCCTGCCTGGACCTTCGCCTCTCCCTCGAGGACGCCCTCCGGCTTTAAAAGAACTCGGCGAGGAAGCCCAGAAGGGCGGTGCGGAAGGCCTTGGGGTTTTCCAGGTTGGCGAGGTGGCCGGTCTCGGGCAGGATGAGCATGCGGGCGTCGGGGAGGGCCTTCCACATGCGCCTCGCCTCCTCCGGGGGGGTGAGGGTGTCCTCCTCCCCCACCAGGACCAGGGCGGGCACCTCCATCCTGGGGAGAAGGGGGGTGGAGTCGGGCCTTTCGGCCAGGGCCACGAGGCTTTCCGCCACGGCCTCGGGGCTTGCCTCCAGGAGGATCGCCTTGGCCTTCTCCACCACCTCGGGCTTGGTGGCCTGGGTGGTCTTCCCCAGGTGGCTTGGGAGGAGGGCCTCGGGCAGGAAGCCCACCCCTTCCTTAAGGACCCGCTCCTTGAGGGCGTAGCGGTTCCTCTTGGCCTCCTCGCTGTCGGGCCCCGCGCGGGTGCTGGAAAGCACCGCTCCCAGGAAGCGCTCCGGGGCCTTGCGGAAGAGCTCAAAGATGAGGTAGCCCCCCATGGAAAGCCCCACGAAGACCGCCCGCTCCAGCCCCGCTTCCTCCATCTCCTGAAGCACCTTCTCGGCGGCCTCCCCCAGGGAAAGGCCCAGGTAGTGGGGGGCGAGGACGGGGAGGCGGGTCTTGAGGAGGGCCACCTCCTTCTCCCACATCCTGGGGCTGTAGGGGAAGGCGTGCAGGAAGACCACGCCCCTCATGCTTCCTCCACCACGGGTTCTCCCTTGAGGCCCAGGGCCTCGAGGCGGGCGATGAGGGCGGGGTCCTCCACCAGGACCACGTTCTCCCGCCCCAAGGTCTTGGCCCGGAGCTTCCCCTCCTTGGCCGCCTCCTTCCAGGCCTCCATGAGGTCGGGGTGGGCTACCAGGAGGGGCGTCACCTTGTGGGCCGGGTAGCGCCTCACCTTAGGGCCTCCTCCAGGGCGTGCCAGGCCAGGGTGGCGCACTTCACCCGGGCGGGGAGCTTGGCCACCCCCTGGAGGGCGAGGAGGTCCCCCAGGGCGGGGTCCGGGGGGGCGCCTTCCACCACCATGGCCTGGAACTTGCGGGAAAGCTCCAGGGCCTCTGCCACCTTCTTCCCCTTCACCGCCTCGGTCATGAGGGAGGCGCTCGCCGTGCTGATGGCGCACCCCTGGCCCTGGAAGCGGATGTCGGCGATGGTGTCCCCCTCCAGGAGGACCATCACCTCCACCTGGTCCCCGCAGGAGGGGTTCATCCCCCCAGCCTGCCTCGAGGCCTGGGGCAGGACCCCGAAGTTCCTCGGGGTCTGGTAGTGGTTCAGGAGGATCTCCCGGTAGAGCTCGTCAAGGACGCTCATTGGACCATTATAGCCAGGCCCGGTACTTGGCCTCTATCCTTAGGAGGGCCTCCACGAGGCGGTCCACCTCCTCCCTGGTGTTGTAGAGGTAGAAGCTCGCCCGGGCGGTGGCCGCGAGGCCGAGCCTCCGGTGCAGGGGCTGGGCGCAGTGGTGCCCGGCCCGCACGGCGATCCCCTCCTGGTCCAGGAAGGTGGCGAGGTCGTGGGCGTGGAGGCGGCCCAGGGTGAAGGGGATGACCCCGCCCCGGTCCGGTCCCTTAGGCCCGTAGACCCGGAGGTTCGGAACCTCCTCCAGGCGCCTTAGGGCGTACTCCAAAAGGGCCCGGTCGTGGGCGAAGACCCGTTCCATCCCCACCTCCATGAGGTAGCAGGCCGCCTCCCCCAGGGCGATGGCCTCGGCGATGGGCGGGGTGCCCGCCTCAAAGCGCTGGGGCGGGGGGGCGTAGGTGGAGCGGTCCACGTGGACCTCGCGGATCATCTCCCCGCCCCCCAAAAAGGGCCCCATCCCCTCTAAGACCTCGTACCGCCCCCAAAGGACCCCGGCCCCCGTGGGCCCCAGCATCTTGTGGCCGGAAAGGGCGAAGAAGTCGGCGCCCAGGGCCTTCACGTCCACGGGGAGGTGGGGGGCGGACTGGGCCCCGTCCACCACCACTAGCGCCCCCGCCTCCTTGGCCCTTTTGGCGATCTCGGCCACGGGGTTGACCGTGCCGAGGACGTTGGACATGTGCACCAGGGAGACCACCTTGGTCCTCTCCGTGAGGAGGCCCTCCAGGGCGCTTAGGTCCAGCCTGCCCTCCTCGGTCAAGGGGATGGCCTTCACCTTGGCCCCGGTGAGGCCTGCTACCAGGTGCCAGGGGACGAGGCCCGCGTGGTGCTCCATCTCCGTGACCAGGACCTCGTCCCCTTCCTTGAGGTTCCTCAGGCCCCAGGCGTAGGCCACCAGGTTCATGGCCTCGGTGGTGTTGCGCACGAAGACGATCTCCTTGGGCTCGGCGTTGAGGAAGCGGGCGAGGCGCCTCCTCGCCTCCTCGTAGGCCTCGGTGGCCTCGGCGGAAAGCCGGTAGGCCCCCCGGTGGACGTTGGCGTTCAAGGTCTCGTAGTAGCGCTTCAGGGCCTCAATGACCCGCCTCGGCTTCTGGCTCGTGGCGGCGGAGTCCAGGTAGACGAGCTCGGGGCGCTGGGCGAGGAGGGGGAAGTCCTCCCTCAGGGCGCTTAGGTCCATGGTCTAAGTGTACGCCCTGGGCCGGCCCGCTTCAGAGCCGGGCCAGGGCCCGGGAGAGCCTGGCGCGGGCCTCCTCGGCCACGGGGGCGAGGGCTTCCTGGGCGGCCTCGGGGAGGACCCGGAACATCTCCCCGGGGTCCTGCACCAGGACCTCCACCCCCTCTTCGGCCTCCCGGAGCACCACGTTGCAGGGGAGGAGGAGGCCGATCTCCGGAAAGGCCTCCAGGGCCCGGGCCGCCAGATGGGGGTTGCAGGCCCCGAGGATCAGGTAAGGGGGCCTTTCCAGGCCGAGCTTGGCCTTGAGGGTGGCGGCCACGTCCATCTCGGCCAGGATCCCGAAGCCCTCCTCCTTGAGGGCGGCCTCCACCCGGAGACGTGCCTCGGGAAGGGAGCCCTGGAGGGTCTTCCGAAGCTCGGTCATGGGTACCTCCTACCCCTATTGTCTACTCCCCGTGCCCCCCAGGAAGGGGCCGTGCCAGGTGTGGACCCATCCCCATCATCCCGTAGCCGGGGCCGTAGCCTCCCATCATGCCCTGGGTGAGGGCGAGCCCCAAAAGCCCAAGGGCCGCCAGACCTAAAACCCAGCCGGTCCGTTTCATGTTTCAGCTCCCTCTTGAGCTTTTTAAAGGTCTCCCCGACCAGCTCCCCTTTGGCGTAGGTAGACCAGGAAGCCCAAAAGGCGAGGAAGAAGAGCATGTTGAAAAGCCCGAAGAATCCGCCGAAGCCCATTCCGCCCCAACCCATCATGCCCATGGCTTACCTCCACCTATACCCTATCCCGGTATTTTTAGGCTTGCGTAAAGGGCGCTTTGCCGGAGCCTAACGGGGTTAGGCTAAGGTGGAGGCATGCCTTGGCGGAAGCGTCTCTTCGCGCGCCTTTACCCTGGGCTTTCCGCCCGGCACGAGGCGCAGATGGCGGAAAGGAAGCGGGCCCTGTTCCAGGAGGCCCTCGGGCGGGTGCGACCCGAGAGGGTCTTGGAGGTCGGCCCGGGGCCCGGGACCAACCTGGCCTACCTCCCTCCTGGGCTGGCCTACCTGGCCCTCGAGCCCAACCCTTTCTTCCATCCCCGCCTGCGGGAGGAGGCGAGGAAGCGGGGCCTCGCCCTCACCCTCCTTCCCAGGCGGGCGGAGGCCATCCCTTTGCCGGAAGGAAGCGTGGACCTGGTGGTGGGCACGCTGGTCCTCTGCTCGGTGGCGGACCCCGAAAAGGCCCTGGAGGAGGTCCACCGGGTCTTGCGGCCGGGCGGGGCCTACCTCTTCCTGGAGCACGTGGCTGCCCCCAGGAGGACCCCTTTGCGCTTCCTCCAGGAGGCGGCCACGCCCCTTTTCTCCCTCCTCGGGGACGGGTGTCACCCGAACCGGGAAACCCTCGCCCAAATCCAAGCCCGCTTTTCCCGGGTGGAGGCGGAGACCTTTCCCCTCCCCCTTCCCGTGGTGGCCCCCCACGTGGCGGGGCTCGCTTTCAAGGGGTAGGGGGTCCGGGCTCCCCTTCAGCGGTCCGAGGGCACGGTTTCAAACAAAAGCCTTTGCAGCTCCGCTTCAGGGGCCCGCTGGCTGAGGTAAAGCACCTCCACCCCCAAGATCCGGCCCTGCTCGTCGTAGTCCACGATGATCCCGGGGGCCACTTCCTCCGAGCGGCTGGCCAGGGCCGCGTAGCTGGCCGTGGAGAGCTTTTACGACAGCCTCTAGCCCTTATCTCCACCCCCTGTCAAGGAACGCCGCCCCGGGAAGCCCCCGGGGCGGGTTGTGGCCTGGGCCTAAAGGTCTAGGAAAACGGTCTCCCCCTCCAGCCGGGCGGGGAAGACCTTCACGGGCTTGGGGGCCGGGAGGGTCTGCCGCCCCGTCCTCAGGTCAAACCGGGCCCCGTGCCGGGGGCAGACGATGGCCCCGTCCTCCACCTCCCCCTCGTGGAGGGGGCCGTCGTCGTGGGTGCAGACGTCCTCGAGGGCGAAGACCTCCTCCCCCGTGTAGAGGAGGAGGATGGGTTTCCTATGCTCGGGCCGCTTCACCACCAGGCGGCCTTCCCGGAACTCGCCGAGCTTGGCCACAGGAGTCCACATGCTCGCTGCCTCCACCTTGGTCAGGGGCTTAGATGCGCACCTTCTCCTCAATCACCGCCTCAATGTGGGCCCTAAGCTCCTTCAAGGGGATGCGGGTGAGGACGTCCGCCAGGTGGGCCTTGACCAGGAGCTCCTGGGCGAGGCTTCGGGGCAGGCCCCGGGACTGGAGGTAAAAAAGCTGCATCTCGTCCACGGGGGCGGTGGTGGAGCCGTGGGTGCACCGCACGTCGTTGGCCCCGATCTCCAGCTGGGGGATGGAGTCCACCCGGGCCGTGGGGGAAAGGAGGAGGTTCCGGTTCGCCTGGTAGGCGTCCGTCTTCTGGGCGCCCTTTTCCAGCCGGATGAGGCCGGAGAAGACCGCCCGGGCCTCGTCCTTCACCGCCCCCTTGTAGAGGAGGTCGCTTCGGGTGTGGTGGGCCATGTGGTGCTGCAGGGTGTAGTGGTCAAACTGCTGGCGCCCGTGGCCGAAGTAAAGGCCGAGCATCTCGCTCTCCGCCCCCGGGCCCAAAAGCTCCGAGGCCACCTCGCTCCGGGCGTAGGCCCCGCCGAGGTTCACCACCAGGTCGTTGAGGCCTGAATCCCGCTCCAAAAGGGCCCTTTGCCGGTGGAAGTGCCACACCCCCTCGCCGAAGGTCTGGACGTGGGCGTGGCGCAGGCGGGCCCCGGGCCTTAGGACCATCTCCGTGGCCGAGAGGTGGAGGGTGGGGGGGAGGTCCAAGGAGAGGTACTCCTCAATGTAGGCGGCCTTGGCGTTGTCCTCCAGGAAGAGGAGGGTGCGGCCCGCCGAGGCCTTTTCGCCCTCCAGGAGCACCTTGAAGACCCCGAGGGGCTTTTCCACCTCTAGCCCTTGGGGCACGTAAAGAAAGGCCCCGTGGGTGAAGAAGGCGCTGTTCTTGGCGGCGAACTTGTCCTCGGTGTGGACCGCCTGGAAGAGGGCGGCCTCCACCTTTTCCGGGTGGGTCTTCAGGGCCTCGGCCAGGGAGGTGAGGACGAGGCCTTGCTTCCTAAGCTCCTCCGGCACCTCGGCGTAGGCGAGGTCCGGCCCCACGAAGACCAGGAAGGCCGAGACGTCCGTCCGCTCCAGGCGGCGCTTCACGGGCTCGGGGAGCTCGTCCCGGGAAAGCCTTAGCCCCTTGGGGGCCTCGGGCGGTAGCTCCAGGGGGGCTTCGGAAAGGTCGGTGTACCGCCAGTTCTCGTCCTTCTTGCTGGGGTAGGGGAGGCGGGCGAAGGCCTCGAGGGCCTTTAGCCTCCTCTCCCGCACCCAGGCGGGCTCGCCCAGGGCCTGGGAGAGGGCCTCCACTTGCGCCTTGTCCAGTACCTGCATCCTGCCTCCTTGCGCGGGGAGGGGGGAGGCCCAAAGCCTCGCCCCCTCTGCCAGGCCTCTTAGCCTACGGAGCCCTCCATCTCCAGCTCAATGAGGCGGTTGAGCTCCACGGCGTACTCCAAGGGAAGCTCCTTGGCGATGGGCTCAATGAAGCCGCGCACGATGAGGGCCGCGGCCTCGTCCTCCTTTAGGCCACGGGACTGGAGGTAGAAGATCTGCTCGTCGTTGATCTTGGAGACCGTGGCCTCGTGGCCCACGTGGGCGGTCTCCTCCTCGATCTCAATGTAGGGGTAGGTGTCGGTGCGGCTTTCGGGGTCAATGAGGAGGGCGTCGCACTCCACGTTGACCTTGGCGTGCCGGGCCCCCTCCATCACCTTCACCAGGCCGCGGTAGCTCGCCCGGCCCTCCCCCTTGGAGATGCTCTTGGAAACGATGGTCCCCGAGGTGTGGGGGGCGGCCAGGATGAGCTTGCCGCCCGTGTCCTGGTGCTGGCCCGTCTTGGCGAAGGCGATGGACAGGATCTCGCTCCTCGCCCCCGGCTCCAGGAGGTAGCTGGAGGGGTACTTCATGGTGACCTTGGAGCCCAGGTTGCCGTCCACCCACTCGTGGAAGGCCTCCCCGTAGACCAGGGCCCGCTGGGTCACCAGGTTGTACATGTTGGTGGACCAGTTCTGGATGGTGGTGTAGCGGCTCCGGGCCCCCCGCTTCACCACGATCTCAATGACCCCGGTGTGGAGGCTTTCCGTGGAGTACATGGGGGCGGTGCACCCCTCGATGTAGTGCACCTCCGCCCCCTCGTCCACGATGATGAGGGTGCGCTCAAACTGGCCGAACTCGGGGGTGTTCACCCGGAAGTAGGCCTGCAGGGGGAGCTCCACCTTGACCCCGGGGGGGATGTAGACGAAGGAGCCCCCGGACCAGGCGGCGGAGTTCAGGGCGGCGAACTTGTTGTCCTCGGGGGGGACGACCTTGGCGAAGTGCTCCTTGAAGAGGTCCTCGTACTTCTTCATCCCCTCCTCAATGGCCACGAAGATGACCCCCTGGCGCTCAAGCTCCTCCTTGACCCGGTGGTAGACCATCTCCGAGTCGTACTGGGCCCCCACCCCGGCGAGCACCTTGCGCTCCGCCTCGGGGATGCCCAGGCGCTCGTAGGTCTTCCGGATCTCCTCGGGGATCTCCTCCCAGCTCTTGGCGTCCCGCACCTCGGCGGGCTTCACGTAGTAGACGAGGTCGTCCAGGTCCAGGCCCGAGAGGTCGGGGCCCCAGGTGGGCATGGGCTTCTTCTGGAAGATCTCAAAGGCCCGCAGGCGGAACTTGAGCATCCACTCGGGCTCCCCCTTGTGGTAGCTGATGGCCTCAATGACCCTCCGGGTGAGGCCCCGCTCGGCCACGAAAACGGGCTTGACCTCGTCTATGAAGTGGTACTTGTACTCCTCCCCTAGGGTCTTCAGGTCGGTTTCGTTCATGCGCCCTCCTTTACCCTCTCCTTAAGCCACTCGTACCCCTTGGCCTCCAGCTCCAGGGCGAGCTCGGGGCCTCCCGTGGCCACCACCCGGCCGTCCATCAGCACGTGGACCCTGTCGGGCTGGATGTAGTTGAGGATGCGCTGGTAGTGGGTGATGACCAGGGCGCCGAAGTTGGGTCCCCGCATGGCGTTCACGCCACGGGCCACCACCTTGAGGGCGTCAATGTCCAGGCCCGAGTCGGTCTCGTCCAAGACGGCGTAGCTGGGCTCGAGGACCAAAAGCTGCAGGATCTCGTTCCGCTTCTTCTCCCCGCCGGAGAAGCCCTCGTTGAGGTAGCGGGAGAGGTAGCTCTCGTCCCAGTCCAGAAGCTCCAAGGCCTTTTTCACCTTGGTCCAGAACTCCGCCACCCCCACCTCCCGGCCGAGCTTGGCCTGGAGGGCGAGGCGAAGGAAGTTGGCGATGGTCACCCCAGGCACCTCCACGGGGTACTGGAAGGCGAGGAAAAGCCCCTTCCGGGCCCTTTCGTCCGGGGAGAGCTCCAGGATGTTCTCCCCGTCCAGGAGGACCTCCCCCCGCTCCACCTGGTACTCGGGGTCCCCGGCCAGGATCTTGCCCAGGGTGCTCTTCCCGGCCCCGTTGGGGCCCATGAGGGCGTGGACCTCCCCCTTGGGGACCACGAGGTTCACGCCTTTCAGGATCGTCTCCCCGTCAATGGAAGCCCAGAGGTCGCGGATTTCTAGCTGGTTCATCTTTCCTCCTGAGGTCGGGCCGGACCCTTACTGCGACCCGTTCGCAGTAAGAGTATACCGCCTTTCCCTCCCAAAGTATAGTGATTTAGTCGGGATTTGCCAGGTGGAAGCCCAGGGCCTCGGGCAGGGCCAGGGGGGTGGGGGGGAGCCTTTCCCCGAGCTCCGGGCAGAAGCGGCCCAGGGCGCGGCCGAGCTGGAGGCGGAAGGCTTGGGGGAGAGGGCCTTGCCGCGCCTCGAGGAGCTTCTGCCAGGCCGCCTCCCGTTCCCCCAGGCCCCAAAGGGCCAGGACCTCCACCGCCCGGGCCTGGGCCAGGAGCCCGGGGTCCTCCGGGGCCGGAAGGGCTACGATCTGGGCCAGGGCCTCCCCCAGGCTTCCCTCCCGGACCAGGGCCTCGGCGTAGCCCAGGCGGGCCTGGGCCCTTAGGTAGGGGTTTTCCAGATTCAGGAAGGGCTTGAGGAGGGCCTTGCCCTCGGCGGGGGGGAGGAGGAGGGCGAGGAGGCTTGCGGTGTCCAGCCTGAGGGCGGTGTAGCGGTCGGTGGGCTCCTCCGGGATCTCGCCCAGGAGGCTGTCCAATAAGCGCTGGGCCTGGGGAGCGGAAAGGCCTCCCAGAAAGGGAGGGCGGTAGGGCTGCCCCGCCTCCAGGAGGAGGTAGGCCGCCCCCAGGCGGAAGAGGGTGCGCAGGTGGCGGTAGCGGGCCTCCTTGGGGCGCTCGGGGGTGGTGCGGAAGTAGGCCTCGGCGGGCACCAGGTAGGCGAGGGCCTCAAAGGGCCGGCCCCGGGCGGCCTCGAGGATGCCGGCCTCGCTTCGCACCCGGGCCTTCGTGAAGGGGTCTTCCGCCTCCCTCAGGGCTTTTTGGATGGCCTCCTCCGCCTTCTCGTAAAGGCCCAGGCGCCTGAGGAGGGTGGCGTAGCGGGCCCGCACCCGGGCCACCTCGTCCTTGGGGGCCCCGGCCTCCTCCAGGGCCTTGAGGCCCTCCTCCATCCGGGCCTTGGCCTCGAGGCGGCCTAGCCGCATGAGGAGGTCCCCCATCTGGTAGCGGGCCCGGCCCAGGAGAAGGGCGTCGTGCCCCACCTGGGCGAGGGCGGTGAGGGCCTCGCCGTAGCGCCCCAGGTCCTTGGCCACCAGGCCCCGCCAGAGCTGCACCCGATCCCGGAGGAAGGGGGCCACGGGGAGCGCCTCGGCCTCGGCCACGAAACGGGCGGCCCTCTCGTAGTCCCCCTTCCACCGCTCCACCGCCGCCATCACCAGGAGGCCCTCCGCCTGGGCGGTCTCGTCCAGGAGGGGGAGGTCCTCCTTGGGAGGGAGGAGGCCTTCCGCCTCCTTGTAAAGGGCGGCGTCCGCCTTGGCCTCGGCGGCCTTGATCCGGGCCCAGGTGCGCAAGGAGGGGTTTTGGGATTCCGAAAGCACCCCAAGGGCGGCCTCCGCCTCGGGGTGGGCGTACTGGCCGAGGACCGCCCGGTAGCGGACCACCACCCCCGCCAAGGCCTCCAGGTCCTCCCGCGGCCAGGCCTGGGCCTCCTCCCAAAGCCCGGGGAGGAGGGCGAGCCGGGCGGGGTCTTCCTGGAGAAGATCCAGAAGGACCCCCCGCTCTCCGGCCTTCCGGGCGTGGTAGAGCTTGCGGAAGGTGTTCTCCCGGGGAAAGTGCTCCAGGGCCAGGCGGTGGAGCTCCCTGGGGGCCTCCTCGGGGAGGAGGCTCCTCAGAGCGGGGCGCACCAGGCCTTCCCCCACCCAGTCCAAAAGGGCCCGTTCGGCCTGGGAGAGCCTTTCCAGGGGTTTGCCCAAGGCCCTTTCCAGAAGGGCGAGGGGGAAGGCGGGGTCCGCCTCGGGGCTGAAGGCGGCCAGGATCTGGAGGAGGGGCTTGAGGGCGGGGTCGTCGTGGATGGGGGTCCTGGGGTCGTGCTTGGCGGCCTCCAGGAGCACCAGGCGGGAAAGCTCCCCGAAGTTGCGCCCCGCCTGGTTCACCAGGGCCTCGAGGCGCTCCG
The DNA here is from genome assembly GCF_056332225.1 of Thermus sp. Lineage (NCBI taxonomy): Bacteria > Thermotogati > Deinococcota > Deinococci > Thermales > Thermaceae > Thermus > Thermus sp. Next base: position 14,446 of record NZ_JBWGQW010000004.1, read on the forward strand.
GGGGAAGGTGGGGAAGCCTCTCCCGCACGAAGCGCCGGGCCTCCTCCCGGCTGGGCGGGGAGAGGGGCTGGTAGGGAAGGGTAGGCGGGGCCTCCGAGAGGGCGGCCAGGTAGGGCACCTTGAGCCTCCGGAGGAAGGGCTCCAGCCAGGCGGCAAGCCCCTTCTGGCTCCCCTCTGGGCCCCTAAGGGGCAGGCCCTCCAGGGTGCCCTCCGCCTCGGCCCGGAGAAGGAGGGGCCGGCCTTCCCCGTTCAGCGCCTGGGCCAGGAGGGTGAGGACTTCCTGTTGCAGGGCGCCCTGAAGGGCGTAGGGCTGGGTGGGGGAGAGCTGGGCCAGAAGCCCCCGCACCTCCTCCCCCACCCCCAGGGCCTCCGCCAGGGGCACCAGGGCCTGGGCCACCTCCCCTCCCAGGTTGAGGAGGTGGGGCTCCTGGTGGGGGAGGGCGGAAAGGGCCCGGGCCAGGGCGGAGAGGAGCACCCCCTTGCCCGTGGCCGGCCCCCCCACCACCACCATCTGGGGCCTTCCCCCCGTTTCCAGCTCCTTGAGGAAGCGGCGGAAAATGCGGCGCTTGTCCCGGCCCAGCACCTTGCGGGCGCTTTCCAGGAAGAGCTCCGCCGGCGGGGGCGGGGGCTCCAGGCCCGCTTCCCGGTACAGGTCGGCGATGAGCCCGTAAAGCCGCTCCTTCTCCTCGGGGCTTCCCAGGTCCTTGTAGAGGATGTTGCGTACCGTCCCCGCCCGGCCTCCCCGTTCGGCCATGAGGGCCTCGAGCCAGCGCAAGGACCCCCTTTTCCCCCGGTGGTCCTGGCCTTGGAGGTGGGGACGGAGGGCTTCCAGGTAGCGAAGCCAGGGTGTAGAAGCTTCGCGCATGGTATCTACACTTTAGCCGAGCGGTGTGCCGATTGGCAACAAGGCTTCAAGGATGGGGTACTTCTTCGCAAGGGCAAGGGCCGCCCCTTCGGGGGGCGGCCCGGGAGAAAGGTCTTTAGTGGACGGCCTCGGTGAACTGGGCCTCCTCGGTGGAGCCCTTGAGGGCCAGGGTGGAGGCCTCCCCCTGGGTCAGGGCCAGGACCACCTCGTCGAAGTAGCCCGCCCCCACCTCCCGCTGGTGCTTGACGGCGGTGAAGCCCTGGGCCTGGGCCAGGAACTCCTTCTGCTGGAGCTCCACGAAGGCGGGCATGCCCCGGGCCTTGTACCCCTTGGCCAGCTCCCAGGTGTAGTAGTTGAGGGTGTGCCAGCCCGCCAGGGTGATGAACTGGAACTTGTACCCCATCTCCCCCAGCTCCCGGTTGAACTTGGCGATGGTCTCGTCGTCCAGGAACTTCTTCCAGTTGAAGGAGGGGGAGAGGTTGTAGGCGAGGAGCTTGTCGGGGAACTCCTTCTTCACCGCCTCGGCGAACCTCCGGGCCTCCTCCAGATCGGGCTTGGAGGTCTCCATCCAGAGGATGTCGGCGTAGGGGGCGTAGGCCAGGGCCCGGGCGATGCCGGCCTCAATCCCGCTCTTGAAGCGGTAGAAGCCCTCGGGGGTGCGCTCCCCGGGGACGATGAAGGGCCGGTCGCGCTCGTCAATGTCGCTGGTGATGAGGGTGGCGGCCTCGGCGTCGGTGCGGGCGATGATCACCGTGGGCACGCCCATCACGTCCGCCGCGAGTCTCGCCGCCTGCAGGGTGCGGATGTGCTGGGATATGGGCACCAGGACCTTGCCCCCCAGGTGGCCGCACTTCTTCTCGCTGGCCAGCTGGTCCTCGTAGTGGATCCCGGCGGCCCCCGCCTCGATCATGGCCTTGGTGAGCTCAAAGACGTTCAAGGCCCCCCCGAAGCCCGCCTCGGCGTCGGCCACGATGGGCACGTACCAGTCCCGGCTCACCTTGCCCTCGGCGCGCTCAACCTGGTCGGCCCGCATGAGGGCGTTGTTGATGCGCTTCACGATCTGGGGCACGGAGTTATAAGGGTAGAGGGACTGGTCGGGGTAGGTCTGCCAGGCCAGGTTGGCGTCGGCGGCCACCTGCCAGCCGGAGAGGTAGATGGCCTCGAGGCCGGCCCGCACCATCTGCACCGCCATGGCCCCGGTGTAGGCCCCGAAGGTGTGGATGTAGGGCCTCTCGTGGAGGAGCCGCCAGAGCTTTTCCGCCCCTCGCTTGGCCAGGGTGTGCTCCACCATCACGCTCGGGCGGAGCCGCACCACGTCCTCGGGCCGGTAGTCCCGCCGGACGCCCTTCCAGCGGGGGTTTTGCTCCCACTCCTGGCGAAGGGCTTCGGCCTCCTGCCGCATCTCCGGGCTGAGCATGCTTAAGGGTTCCATGGACCACCTCCGACCCTCAGTCTGGAGGCGGGGAAAACCTCGGTGTAAGGTGTAAGCCCGCGGGCTTCACACCCCGGGCGGGTGTACCCGACCTTGGACTACACCTTAGCGGACCTGCTGGGCGGCGATGAGGAGGGGGTCCCAGACGGGGCTAAAGGGCGGGGCGTAGGCCAGGTCCAGGGCCAAGAGGTCCTCCACGGTCCCTTCCCGGTGGAGGAGGGCGGCCAGGGCGTCTATGCGGAGGGCCCCGTGCCCAAGGGCCACCACCGCACCTCCCAGGAGCCTCCCCGTCCCTTCCTCGTAGACCAGTTCCACCCAGAGGGGCTGGCTTCCCGGGTAGTAGTGGGCCCCGTCCCGGCTCTGGATGAAGACCTTCTTGGCCCGGAACCCCTCCTTGAGGGCCCCTTCCAGGGAAAGCCCCGTGGTGGCCACGGCCAGGCCGAAGGCCTTGAAGATGGCGGTGCCCGCCACCCCCTGAAAGCGGGCCTCCTTGCCGGCGATGACGCTTCCCGCGGTGCGGCCGTGCTTGTTGGCCACGTCCCCCAAGGGGAGCCAGTAGGGGCGCTTCAGGACCTGGTGGAAGCTTTCCGCCACGTCCCCGGCGGCGTAGACCCCTTCCAGGTTGGTGCGCATCCTTTCGTCGGTGGCGATGGCCCCCGTGGGCCCGAGGGCCACCCCCATGGCCCGGGCGAGCTCGGTGTTGGGCCGGATCCCCGTGGCGAGGAGGACCAAGTCGGCGGGCACCACCCCTTCCGAGGTCTCCACCGCCTCCACCCGGCCCTGGCCCCTCAGGGCCTTCACCTTGACCCCGGTCCAGACCTCCACCCCGTGCCGCTCCAGCTCCTCCTTGAGGAGGGCCCCCACCTCGGGGTCAGCGTGGGGGAGGGGGCGGTCCTTGGCCTCCAGAAGGGTCACCTCCAGGCCCCGCTTGCGGAAGGCCTCGGCGGCCTCGAGGCCGATGTACCCCGCCCCCAGGATGGCGGCCCGCCTGGCCTGGGGAAGGGCCTTAAGAAGCCTCGCCCCATCCTCCATGCTCCTTAAGGCGTAGACCCCTTCCTGCTCCGTGCCGGGGATGGGGGGAACGGTGGGCCTTGCCCCTGTGGCCAGGACCAGGTGGTCAAACCGGTCCTGGAAGGTCCTTCCCTCGGCGTGGTCGTGCACCGTCAAGGTGCGAAGCTCGTAGTCCACGTCCACCACCTCATGGCGGGTGTGGACCAGGACCCCCTGCTTCCGGAACTCCTCGGGGGTGCGGGCCACCAGCTTTTCCAGCCGGGGGATCTCCCCGGAAAGCACGTAGGGCAGGCCGCAGGCCCCGTAGGAGACCCACCCCGACTTCTCGTAGACCACCACCTCCAGCTCGGGGTTTTCCCTTTTGGCCTTGGCGGCGGCGGAGGTCCCGCCCGCCACCCCGCCCACGACCACCATCCGCTTGCCCATGGGGGGTATTGTGCCACAAGGGCCGGGGGTCAGATGTCCTTACGTGGTATTCTATGGCCATGCCTCCCTCCGGACCTGATTTCCGAGATAAGGTGGTGAAAACGGTTCGGGAGGTTCTGGCCGAAATGGGTTTACAGGAGGTTTTTGAGATTAAAACCGAGTACCCTTCGCCCCACGGGAGTTTGATTCGCGAGCAAGGACGCAAGGTGGACGTTGCCCTTCTGGACAGAAAAGGCCGTCCCTACCTTTTCTTGGAGTGCAAGTGGCAGTCAGTAAGCGGTAGCGCCCAGGATAAGCTTTTTAGAGCGGTGGAAGAGGCTCGCAGAGACCGGCTCTTCGGTGTTCATTCTGTTGTGGTGGTTGGGGGAGAGGGTTTTGCATCCGCGATAAAACGTTGGGCCCTCACGGAGGGGTTGATACACGAGTCCTTTCTGAAAGACTGGCTTAGGGAGTTTTTTAAGCGATGACCCCGAAGCTTCTTTTTGCGCCCTCTCTATCTCCCGATAAGGGTGCCAGGGAGGGTCTTCCCCCCCTTCTCAAGTGGGCAGGGGGAAAGCGGTGGTTGCTTCCTTATCTCCGGTCCCTGTACCGGGGGCACCGGCATCGCCGTTGGGTGGAACCCTTCGCTGGGGGGCTGGCCGCAGCCCTGGGCCTCGTTCCGGAGAGGGCCTTGCTCAACGACCTTAACCCCCACCTCATTAATTTCTATCGTTGGGTGCAGAGGGGATTGGATCCCAAGTTGCCTATGCTTCCAGATAAAACAACTTACTACGCTTATAGGGAAAGGTTCAATCAACTTATCAGAGAAGGAAAAGGAGATACCCAAGAAGCGGCCGAGCTCTTTTACTACCTTAACCGCACGGGATATAATGGGTTATGCCGTTTTAACAGGAAGGGAGAGTTCAACGTTCCCTTCGGGAAGTATAAACGCATCGTCTACCAAAGGGATTTCTCTTCCCACCAAAGGGTTTTTCAGAACTGGGAGTTCACCAATGTGGACTTTCGCCAGGTAGCTTATCAGGCGGGGGATTTTATCTATGCCGACCCGCCCTACGACGTGGATTTCAGGGAGTACACCCCCGATGGTTTTTCATGGCAAGACCAGGTTGAGCTAGCGCAACTTTTGGCGGGGCATCCGGGTCCCGTGGTGATCTCCAACCAGGCCACAGAGCGGGTGGTGAGGCTTTACGAGAGCTTGGGCTTCAGCCTCAAGTTCCTTTCTGCCCCAAGGCGCATCAGTTGCGATGGCAACAGGCAAAGGGCTTTGGAAGTGCTAGCTTTTCGGAACCTCTAGCGTTTCCTCCCCCACGAGCCGTCCGCCCTTCAGGTGGAGGATGCGCCCCGCCCTTTGCGCGAGCTCCAGGTCGTGGGTGACGAGGACCAGGGTGCGCGCCTCGCCCAGGGAGAAGAGGAGGCTTGCCACCTGCTCCCGGGACTCCAGGTCCAGGTTCCCCGTGGGCTCGTCGGCGAAGAGGATGGGGGGGTCCAGGGCCAGGGCGCGGGCCAGGGCCACCCTTTGCTGCTCCCCGCCGGAGAGGCGGCTCGGCAGGTGGTGGAGGCGGTCTTTCAGGCCCACCCGCTCCAGAAGCTCCGCCGCCCGCGCTAGCCTCGCCCTCCTGGGCCAGCCCGCGAGGAGGAGGGGGAAGGCCACGTTCTCCAGGGCGGTGAGGGTGGGGATGAGGTTCCACTGCTGGAAGACGAAGCCCATGTGCCTAAGGCGCACTCCCGCCCTTTGGTCCTCGGGGAGGCGGTGGAGGGGGACCTCTCCCAGGTAGACCTCCCCCTCCGTGGGCAGGTCAAAGCCCGCGAGGAGGTTTAAGAGGGTGGTCTTGCCGCTCCCCGAGGGGCCCACGATGGCCGTGGCCCCCCTGGGGAAGGCGTAGGTGAAGCCGAGGAGGGCCGCCACCTCCTTTTCCCCTTGCCGGTAGCGCTTGGTGAGGTTTTCCGCTCTCAGCATTTACACCCTCCCCAAGGCCTCCACCACGGGGATGCGGCTTGCGTGGTAGGCGGGAAGGAGCCCGGCCGTAAGCCCGAGGCCGAGGGCCACCCCCAGGGCGAAGAGGGCGAGCCTTCCCGTCACCGCCGAGAGGGCGAGGCCCACCTGGTCCAGGGTGTAGAGGTTGATGAGGGAGGAGGCCAGGCCCCCAAGCCCAAGGCCCAGGGTCCCCCCAAGGAGGGAGAGGAGGAGGGCCTCGAGGAGCACCAGGCGGAAGATGAAGCCCCGCCTCGCCCCCAAAGCCCGCATGACCCCGAACTCCCGCACCCTCTCGTAGACCGACATCATCACCGTGTTGGCCACGAGAAGCCCCCCCACCACCAGGGCCACCAGGCTGATGCCGAGGCGCACCAGGTCGCTGATCCTTAAGGCGCGCTCGGCGAAGCGCATCACCTCGCTCGTGGTTTGGGCCTTCACCCCGGGCACCGCCCTCTCCAGGGCCCGGGCCACGGCCTCCGCCTTTTCCCCGGGCTTTAGGGCCACGAGGACGGCGCTGTAGTTCCGGGTACCCAGCACCTCCTGGAGGGCCTTCAGGGGGACGAAGATCAGGTTGTCGGCGAGGCTTCCCGCTTCCTCCAAGGCCCCCTCCACCCTAAGCTCCAGCCTGGGGGAAAGCCTGAGGACGCTTCCCGGGGCGAGGCCATTCCTTTGGGCCACCTTGGCCCCCACCACGGCGCCCCTCTCCGAGGGGATGAGGCGGCCTTCCTTGGCCTTGAGCCCCGGGTAAAGGAGGTCCGGGGAGGTGCCTTCCGGCAGGCCCTGGAAGAAGAAGCTGGTGCTGGGGTCAAAGCCTCCCCGGGCGAGGAGGAGGACCGGGACCACGGCCCGCACCCCAAGGGCCTTTCCCGCCTCCTCCAGGGCCTTTAGGGTCTCGGGAGTGATCTCCGGGGCGTTGGCGAGGCCAAAGCCCTCCGCCCCCTCCGGCACCACCTGGATGGCGGGGCCCACCCGGGAGAGCTCCTGGAAAAGCGCCCGCCTCAGGCCCTCCCCGAAGGAGAGGAAGAGGACCATGCTCCCCGTGGCCACCAGGACCCCAAGCAGGGTGAGGAGGCTCCGCACGGGCCTCGCCAGGAGGTTGCGCAGGACCAGGTAGAAGACCTCCATCCCCAGCAGTCTACTCCAAGGCGGGGCCCGGGGCGTGGCCTGGCCTACAGGAGGCGCTCCACGAAGCGGGTCTCTATTTCCTCCAGGTACGCCCTGGGGTCCACCTTCTTCCGCTCGGGGTGCTCGTAGTAGGCCTTCTCCGCCTCCTCAAAGTCCTCGTGGGCCACGAACCAGAGGAACTCCCGTTCGGAGAGCCAGTAGGCCCCCAGGACCTGGAAGCCCAGGGCCCGCCTTAGGGGGAGGATGGTCTCCAGGAAGACCTTCTGGAAGCTCTCCTTGGCCCCCTCCTTCAGGGTGTAGCGGCGCATCTGGACCCTCATGGGCCCATTGTAAGCGCCTATAATCAGAGCCATGCGCACGGCGGAGATCCGCGAGAAGTTCCTCTCCTTCTTTGAGGGCAAGGGGCACCTGCGCCTTCCCTCCTTCAGCCTCATCCCCGAGGACGACCCCTCCCTCCTCTTCACCTCCGCGGGGATGGCCCCCCTAAAGCCCTACTTCCTGGGGGCCAAACCCATCTTCGGGGGAAAGGAGTGGCGGAGGATCACCACCTGCCAGGAGTGCCTGAGGGTGGGGGACATTGAGAACGTGGGGCGCACGGGGCGCCACAACACCTACTTTGAGATGCTGGGCAACTTCTCCTTCGGGGACTACTTCAAGAAGGAGGCCATCCTTTGGGCCTGGGAGTTCCTCACCGAGCACCTCAAGCTGGACCCCGGGCGCCTTTGGGTCACGGTGTACGAGGACGACGACGAGGCCTATGGGATCTGGCGTGACCTCGTGGGGGTCCCCGAGGAGAGGATCGGCCGCTTCGGCGAGGACGAGAACTACTGGCCGGGCGGGGCCATCACCCACGGGCCCAATGGGCCTTCTGGCCCCTGCTCGGAGATCTTCTACGACCGGGGCCCGGCCTACGGCACCCCGGACGAGACCGGACCCAACACGGGGAGCGGGGACCGGTTCGTGGAGATCTGGAACCTGGTCTTCACCCAGTACGACCGCCAGGGCCCCATCCCGGGCCCCGGGATCCTCAAGCCCCTGCCCCAGAAGAACATCGACACGGGCATGGGCCTCTACCGGGTGGCGGCCATCCTCCAGGACGTGGAGGACTTCTACCGCACGGACACCTTCTTCCCCCTCATCCAGGAGGTGGCCCGCTTGAGCGGCAGGCCCTACGAGGGGAAGACGAGCGTGAGCCACCGGGTGATCGCCGACCACGTCCGGGCCGTGGTGGCGGCCCTCGCCGACGGGGCCACGTTCTCCAACACCGGGCGGGGCTACGTGATCCGGCGCCTTCTCCGCCGGGCCCTACGGCACGGCTACCTCCTCGGGCTTTCCGACCCCTTCCTCCACCGCCTCGCCCCCCGGGTGGCGGAGCTTCTCGGGGACTTCTACCCGGAGATGCGGGAGAACCTCCCCGCGGTGGAGAAGCAGATCCGCCTCGAGGAGGAGCGCTTCCTGGAGACCCTGGAAGGAGGCCTTAAGCGCCTGGACGCCCTCCTCTCCGGGCTTAGGCCCGGGGAGGTCCTTCCCGGGAAGGAGGCCTTTAGGCTCTACGACACCTACGGCTTCCCCCTGGACCTCACGGTGGAGATCGCCGCCGAGCGGGGCTTCGGCGTGGACACGGAGGGCTTCAAGCGAGCCATGGAGGAGCAGCAGGAGCGCTCCCGGGCCGCCATGGCCTTTGAGCGGGAGATCTTCAAGAAGGGCGCCCAGGTCCTGGAGGAGCTCTACGCCGAGCGGGGGGCCACGGAGTTTTTGGGCTACACCGCCCTCGAGGCCGAGGCCGAGGTCCTGGCCCTCCTCGCGGGGGACGAGAGCTTGGGGGAGGCGGGGCCCGGCACCGAGGTCCAGGTGGTGCTGGACAAGACCCCCTTCTACGCCGAGGGGGGCGGGCAGATCGGGGACTTCGGCCTCCTGGAGTGGCCGGGGGGCCGGGCCCGGGTGGAGAGCACCAAGAAGACGGAGCGGGGCATCTTCCTCCACCAGGCCCGGGTGGAGGAGGGGGTGCTGAGGGTGGGGCAAAGGGTGCGGGCGGTGGTGGACCCCAAGAGGCGGGACACCGAGCGGAACCACACCGCCACCCACCTCCTCCACGCGGCGCTCAGGGCCGTCCTCGGCCCCCACGTGCGCCAGGCGGGAAGCCTGGTGGCCCCGGACCGCCTCCGCTTTGACTTTACCCACCCCGAGCCCGTGAAGCCTGAAGAGCTTGAGCGGATTGAGCTTCTGGTGAACCGCTGGATCCAGGCCGACTTCCCCGTGACCTGGCGCTACCTGCCCCTGGAGGAGGCCAAAAAGGAGGGGGCCATGGCCCTCTTCGGGGAGAAGTACGGGGAGGTGGTCCGGGTGGTGCGGGTGGAGGGAAGCCCCCTAAAGGGCCTCGAGTCCAAGGAGCTCTGCGGGGGCACCCACGTGCGCCGCACCGGGGAGATCGGGGCCTTCCTCATAAGGAGCGAGGAGGCGGTCTCCGCCGGGGTGCGCCGCATAGAGGCGGTGACGGGGGAGGCGGCGGTCCGCTTCGCCCGGGAGTCCCTGAACCGCCTGAAGGCCCTGGCGAGCCGCCTGGAGGTGGGGGAGGCCGCCTTGGAGGAGAGGCTGGAGAAGCTCCTCTTTGAGCTCAAGGAGAAGGAGCGGGAGGTGGAAGGCCTCAAGGCCCGCCTGGTCCAGGCCGCCTTGGGGGGAGGCGGGGGGCCTTCCCTGGCGGAGAAGGGGGGCCTGAAGTGGACGGTGGCGGAGCTTCCCGGCCTGGACGCCAAGGCCCTCCGCCAGGCGGCGGACGACCTGGTGGCCCGGGGGGCGGACGTGGCCCTGGTGCTCTCGGGAGGGCAGGCGGTGCTGAAGCTCTCTCCACGGGCCCAGGAACGGGGCCTCGAGGCCGGGGCCCTCTTGCGGGCCCTCACCGAAAAAGCGGGGGGCCGGGGCGGGGGCAAGGGGGCTTTGGCCCAGGGGGGCGGCCTGGACCCCGAGCGGGCCAAGGCGGCCCTGCCCGGGCTCTTGCCCTAAAATGGGGGTATGCTTCCCCTAAGCCTTCTCGCGGTGGCCCTCTCCTGGGCCCTCTTCGCCCTCACCTTCGGCCGCTACCGCCGTAGGCCCTCCCTCCACAACGCCCTCTACAGCTTGGGCCTCCTCCTCTTCGCCCTGGCGGTTTCCGCCGAGCTCCTTGCCCGCCTCCAGGGGGGCTGGACTCCCTTCCTCTACCGCCTCTGGTACTTCACCGGGGCCATGCACGGGGTGACCTTCCTGGGCCTAGGGAGCCTCGCCCTCCTCTACCCCAGGGCGGCCCGGGCCCTCCTCCTCGCCCTAAGCCCCTTCCTCCTCTTCGGCCTTTACCTGGTGGCCACGGCCCCCCTGGACCCCGCCCGCCTCCCCGAGCCCTACACCCCCTCGGGGGCCGCCTTCCCGCCTCCCGGCCTCCTCTCCCCTAGGCTTTGGACCATCCCCTTCAACCTCCTAGGCACCCTCCTCATGGCCGGGGTGGCCCTCTACACCACCCTCTTCTTCTGGAGGAGGAACCCCTTGCGGGCCCAGGGCACGGCCCTGGTCTTCCTGGCCGCCCTGGTCCTCGCCTCCACCAGCGCCTTGAACCGCCTCGGGGTGGTGGGCCTCGAGGAGGCGGGGAGGGCCTTTGGGGTGGCCCTCCTCTACCTGGGGGTGGTCCTCGCCGACCGAAGCGCGCGCGATGCGGGTGGGCGCGCTTGACGTGGGGGAGGCCCGCATCGGCCTCGCCGTGGGGGAGGTGGGGGTGCCCCTGGCCTCGGGCCGGGGGTACCTGGCGCGCAAGACCTTGGAGGAGGACGTGGCGGCCCTCCTGGACTTCGTGCGGCGGGAGGGGCTTTCCAAGCTCGTGGTGGGCCTACCCTTGCGCACCGACCTCAAGGAGAGCGCCCAGGCCCAGAGGGTCCTCCCCCTGGTGGAGGCCTTGAGGGCCAGGGGGGTGGAGGTGGAGCTATGGGACGAGCGCTTCACCACCAAGCTCGCCCAGGAGCGCCTCAAGCACGCCCCCAAAAGGCTTCGCCGGGACAAGGGGAAGCTGGACGAGCTCGCGGCCGTGGTGCTTCTGGAGGACTACCTTGCCCGAGGGATCTAGGAAATGGCTTCGGCGGGGGGTGGTGGCCCTCTTCCTCACCTTCCTCCTCCTTCTCCTCTACGCCCTATGGCTCCTCGGCCCCACGGGGAAGGAGGCCGTGGTGCGCATTCCCCGGGGGGCCACGGGGATGGAGGTGGCGAGGATTCTGGAGGAGGCCGGGCTTCTCCGCTCTAGCTACCTCTTCTCCGCCTACCTGCGCTTTTCCGGCCGGGCGAAGCGCCTGGTTCCCGGGGTTTACCGCCTGAGGGGCGAGGGGGCCTTCCGCCTGGCCCGGGCCCTCACCGGGGGGGAGAGGCCCTTAAGCGTCGCCCTCACCTTTCCCGAGGGGGAGAGGGCGGTGGACTACGCCCGGAGGCTCTCCGGAGCGGGGCTTGACGGGGAGGGCTTCCTCAGGCTCGTGGAGAACCCCGGAGCCCTCAAGCCCCCCTACGTGGAGGGGCGGACCCTCGAGGGCTACCTCTTCCCCGCCACCTACACCTTTGACCTCCTCGCCACCCCCGAGGAGGTGGTGCGGGCCATGCTCCGCCGCTTCCAGGCGGAGCTCACCCCGGCGGTGCAAAGGCTTCTAGAGGAGCGGAAGCTTTCCGTCCACGCCTGGGTCACCCTGGCCTCCATCGTGGAGAAGGAGGCGGGAAGCGCCGAGGAGATGCCTTATATCGCCGGGGTCTTCCTGAACCGCCTAGAGCGGGGCATGCCCCTCCAGGCCGACCCCACGGTGGCCTACGCCCTGGGAAAGCGCCTGCCCGAGCTCTCCCGCCCCGGGGGGGATTTCCAGGTGGACTCCCCCTACAACACCTACCGCTACCCTGGCCTCCCTCCTGGGCCCATCGGAAACCCGGGGCGGGCCGCCCTCCTCGCCGTCCTGAACCCGGTGCGCCAGGACGAGCGGGGCCGCCCCTACCTCTACTTCTTCCACGCCCGGGGAAAGCTATTCCTCAACGCCGAGTTTGAGGCCCACCTCAAGGACCTCGCCCGCTACCGCTACGCCTCCCCGTGACGGAGGAGCCGGAGCTGGGCGTAGGCGAAGAGGAGGGTGAGGAGGAGGAGGACCACGGTGATGGCCGCCGCGTACCCCAGGCGGAAGTTCTCAAACCCCGCCTCGTAGAGGTAGTAGCCGAGGACCCGCGTGGCCCCGTAGGGCCCCCCCCGGGTGAGGAGGAAGACGGCGGCGTAGGACTGGAGGGCGAGGATGGTCCCCACCACCACCAAAAAGGCCACCGCGGGCCGCATGAGGGGGAGGACCACGTGGCGGAAGGCCTCGAGGGGCCCCGCCCCGTCCACGTAGGCGGCCTCGAGGAGGGTCTTGGGGATGGCCTTGAGCCTGGCCGAGGCCACCAGGACCCCGTAGCCCAGGTGGCGCCACAGGGTGAAGGCCACCACCATGAGAAGCGCCCAGAACCCCTCCCGGTCCCAGGGGGGGATGGGGAGGAACTGGGCTAAGGCCCCGTACTCCGGGGTGAAGAGGGTGTACCAGGAAAGCGTGGCCCCGCCCAGGGTGACCAGGCCCGGCAGGAAGAGGAGGCTCTTGACGGGGCGCTCGTAGGGCATCCCCTCCAGGGCCACCGCCAGGGCCAGGGAAAGCCCCACGAAGAGGGGCAGGGCCAGGAGCATGAACTTGAGGGTGACCCAGAGGCTTCCAAAGAAGGCCGGGTCCTGGAGGAGGTCCCGGTAGTTCTTGAGCCCCACGGGCTTGGGCTCGGAAAGCCCCGACCAGTCCCAGGTGGAGAAGCGGAGGACGTCCAGAAAGGGGTAGAGGACGAAGAGGAAGAGGGGAAGGAGGGCGGGAAGGGAAAAGAGGAGGAGGGGGAGCTTCTTCCCCACGGCCTACCAGAGGCAGAGGAGGGAGAGGAGGAAGGGGTAGCGGTCCGAGGCGGAGACCTCGAGGGCCAAGGGCTCCAGGTAGAGCCTAAACCCCGCGCCCCAGGCCAAATGCAGGCCCGCCCCCGCCTGGTAGCCGAGGCCGAGGCCCAGGGAGAGGGCCCCGCCGGGAAGCTCCACGCTCGCCAGGGGGCCCAGGTGGGCCCCGAAGGGGTAGCGGAGGTCCAGGCCGAGGCCCACCGAGGTGTAGAGGTCGGCGAGGACGAGGCCGGGGAAGAGGTTGGCCTTGAAGAGGGCGTAGGCCTCGGGGCTTTGGGCGAGGCGGGCCTGGAGGTCCAAGCCGGTGTCCAGCCCCAAGGGGCTAAAGGGCAGGAGGGCGCTACCTTGGAGGTAGAAGCCCTTGTCGGGGCTAAAGCCGAGCCCCAGGGTGTTCTCCGGGTAGGCCGGGGCCTGGGCCAGGGCGAGGCCGAGAAGGAGGCCGAGGAGGGCGAAAAGCCGCTTCATGTCCCTGCCATCATACCAAAGCCTCCGGACAGGGTTACAATCCCCCCCATGGAGCCCTTCGCCCTAAAGCCCCTCCCCGGCCTCGTCCCCCTCCGGGAGGCCCCCCTTCTCGTCCTGGTGGGCCTCACCGGGGTGGGGAAGAGCACCCTGGCCGAGGCCCTGGGCCTTCCCCGGCTCCCCGACCGCCGGGAGCTCGTGGACCGCTACGTCCTTCCCCGCTACGGGGCCAGTCCCCCCATTCCCCGGGAGGAGCGCTTCCGCCTCACCCGGCGCTTCCGGGAGGAGTTTCCGGGCGGGGTGGCGGAGGTCCTCGCCCGGGGCTACGCGCCCCGGAGGCCCCTCCTCCTCTTTGACGGCCTCCGGGGGGAGGCCGAGGTGGCCTACGCCCTCGAGCACCTCCCCAAGGCCCGCTTCGTCCTCCTCCACGCCCGGGAAGGTACCCGGCTCAAGCGGCTCCTCGCCCGGCAGGACGCCTTTGACCGCGCGCGCGTGGGCCCGGAGGAAGAAGCCCGCCTCAAGGCGCTCGCCCAAGGGGTCCTCGCGGAGGAGGAGCTTCTGGAGGCCCTCGCCCTCGCCCCCCTAGAGGAGGTCCTCGCCAAGCTCAAGATCGTGGCCGAGGAGAAGAAAAACTACGACCCCGAGGGCCCCTTGCGCCTCCTTTCGGGCCACCCCCGGGCCCTGGTCCTGGACACGGAGGCCCTCTCCCTCGAGGAGGAGGTCCAGGCGGTGCGGCGCTTTCTCCAAGAGGGCCTTCCTTAGCGCGTAGAATGGGGTCCATGCCGAGGATACGGGACCTGCGCCTCATCCCCTTCCGCATCCCCCTAAAAGCCCCCTTGCGCTGGGGGAAGGCCTCGGAGCTTGCGGCCCTAGAGCACGCCCTTTTGGAGGTGGAGCTCTCCGATGGCTCGGTGGGCCGGGCCGAGGTGGCGGTGCGCCCCACCATCTACGGGGAGACCCTGGGAAGCGTGAGGGCGGGGCTTGAGTACCTGAGGCCCAAGCTTTTGGGCCTCGAGGCCGACGACCAGGAGGGGATCCGGGCGGTCCTCGAGGCCTTTCCCTTTAACTTCGGCCTCAAGGGCGCCCTGGACCTCGCCCTCTGGGAGGCCTGGGCGAGGAGCGAGGGGGAGGAGCTTTACCAGGTCCTGAGGCCCGCCAAGCACCGGGTGCGGGTGGCCTACCTCCTGGGCCTCGGGGAGGAAGACGAGGTCCTGGAGGACGCCCGCATGGCCTTTAGGGCGGGGGTCAGGGTCTTCAAGGTGAAGGTGGGGCGGGACCTGGAGGCCGACACCCGCCGCATCCTCCGCCTTAGAGAGGCCTTCCCCGAGGCCGAGCTCTACGCCGACGCCAACGAGTCCCTCCCCCCCAAGGAGGCCGAGCGCTACCTTTTGGCCTGGAAGGAGCTTGGCCTCCGCTACGTGGAGGAGCCCTTGCCCATAGAGGAGGTGGAGGCGAGAAGGGCCCTAAGGGAAAAGGGCATCCTCCCCCTCATCGCCGACGACTCGGCCATGACCCTAAAGGACCTCAGGCGGGAGCTAGAGCTCAACACCTTTGACGTCTTAAACCTCAAGCCCGCCCGCACCGGGGTCACCTGGACCCTGGAGATGCTCGCCCTCGCCCGGGAGCGGGGCAAAAAGGCCATGGTGGGAAGCCAGGCCCAGAGCTCCTTCGGGGCCTACCAGTCGGCCCTCCTCGCCTTCCAGCAGGGGGTGACGGAGCCCAACGAGCTCGCCTTCCACCTCAAGGCCGAGGGCGGCTTCTTCCCCTTCCCCGCCTTCCGCGAGGGGTGGCTCTACTGGGAGGACCTGGTGGAGGGCCGCTTTGACGAGGCGGCCTTCGCCCGCTACGCCCTAAAGGAGGGCTAGGGCTTCCCGGAAGTCCCGGAAGACCCCCCTCGCCCCCGCCTTTAGGAGCGCCTCCGCCCCGTGCCCCGTGAGGAGGCCGTAGGTGGGAACCCCGGCCCCCACGGCGCTTTGCACCCCGGAAGGGGAGTCCTCAAAGGCCAGGGCCTCCTCCGGGGCCACCCCAAGGCGCTCCAGGGCCACCCGGTAGGGCAGGGGGTCGGGCTTCCCCCGGCCCACCTCCTCGGCGAGGACGAGGAGGGGTGGCCTCAGGCCCAGGGCCTCCAGCACGTGGCGGGCGTTTGCCTTGGGGGCGTTGGTCACCACGCCCCAAAGGAGCCCCCGCTCCTTGATCTTCTCCAAAAGCTCCGTGAGCCCAAGGGTGGGCCTGAGCCCCTGGGCGAGGGCCCGGAAGCGGGCCTCCTTGGCCTCTATGAGCCTTTCCGCCTCCTCCCCCTCCAGGCCCAGGAGGTCCCGGACGATCTCGGGGTTGAGCCTCCCCGAGATCCTTTCCCGGTAGAAGGCGGGGTCCACCTTGAGGCCGTAGGGCCTCAGGACCTCCCGCCAGGCGAGGAGGTGCAGGGGGTCGGTGTCCGCCAGGGTGCCGTCCAGGTCCAAGAGGACCGCCTTAAGCACGGGCCACCTCCCGCTCCACGCCCCGAAGGAGCAGGTAGAGGGCGAGGCTTAGGGCGAAAAGCCCTAGGGGAATCCCCCGGTCGGGCAGGAGGGCGAAAAGCCCCGGGATCAGGGTGCTTCCCGCCGCCCCGGCGTACATGAGCCCGCCCAGGGCCCGGTGGCCGAAGCGGGCCTGCACCAGGGCGAAGAGGGTGGAGAAGAGGGGCCCGAGGAGGAAGCCCGCCAGGGGGAAGAGGAGGGCGGTCTGGGGGAGGAGGTTCAGGAGGAGGAGGCCCATCACCCCGAGGAGAAGCCCCCGGAGGGCCCTCGAGGGGTCCTTGGCCACCCGCCCCGCGAGGAGGAGCCTGCCCAGGGCGAGGAAGAGCCAGTAGAGGGTGAGGAGGAGGCCGCCTAGGGCCGTGGCGTGGCCCAGGGCCTCGAGCCAGACCCGGTTCCAGGTGGCGAGGGCCCCTTCCAGCCCCGTGTAGAGCCCCACGGCGAGGAGGAAGGGCCAGAGGGCCCCCCGGGGCCTCGCCTTAAGCCTTTCCGCCGGGGGCGCCCCGAGGACCAGGGCCCCCCCGAGGAAGGCGAAAAGGCCCGCCAGGGCCAAAAACCCGGCGTAGGGAAGCCAGCCCAAGGCCAAAGGGGTGAGGACCGCCCCCAGGCCGAAGGCCACGTTGACCCGGTTTAAAAGCTCTACCCGCTTTTCCGGGTAGAGCTCCCCCACGAGGCTATTCCCGTGGACGTTCATCACCCCCTCCCCCAGGCCGAGGAGGAAGGCCAGGGGCGTCACCCAGGCGTAGGAGGGCGCCAAGGCCAGGCCAAAGAAGGCGAGGCCCACGAGGCCCAGGGCCAGGGGAAGAAGGGGGTGGCGCCTTTCCTCCTGCCCCAGGCGCACCCCGAGGAGGAGGCCGAGGAGGAGGGCGGCGAAGTAGAGGGAGGTTCCCTCTTCCCCTCCGTACCGCTCCCGCCAGTAGGGGAGGGCCGCCCCGGGGAGGGCCACGATCACCCCCACGAGGAAAAGGGCGAGGAAAGAGCCGGCGAGAAAGCGCACGGACCGCATTCTCCCCCCTGGGTGACCCTTTGGTCAATAATGGGGAGGATGGAGCGCCTTCTGGCCCAAGCCCTTTCCGGCGAAGGCTTCTTCGCCTTCCCCGGGGTCCTCCTCCTTCGGGGCCCCGACGCCTTTTCCTTCCTGCAGGGGCAGGGCACCCGGGACCTGCGGCGGCTTTCGGGCCCTGCTGGGGTCCTCTTCC
Organism: Thermus sp.; assembly: GCF_056332225.1. Classification (NCBI taxonomy): domain Bacteria; kingdom Thermotogati; phylum Deinococcota; class Deinococci; order Thermales; family Thermaceae; genus Thermus; species Thermus sp. The sequence goes on from NZ_JBWGQW010000004.1 coordinate 31,395, forward strand.
TCAACCACAAGGGCCAGATTGAGGAGGCGGCGACCCTCTTTCCCCACCCCGAGGGCTTCCTCCTCGCCCCCTGGGGGAGCCTCGAGGGCCTGAGAAAACGCCTCCAGCGCTACATCGTCTTTGACCAGGTGGAGCTTGCGACGCTTCCCCTTTTCCGCCTCCTCCACGCGGACGGCCGGGAGGAGGTGGGGGAAGGGGCGGAAGGGGCGCTTCCCGCCGAGCTTTACCCCCTCTACACCCTGCTCAAGGGCCTCCCCCTCCTCTCGGATATCCAAGGGGAGCTTCCCCAGAGCGTGGGCCTCCTCCACCTGGTGGACCACGGCAAGGGGTGCTACGTGGGCCAGGAGATCATGGCGAGGACCGAGGGCAAGGAGGTCCCCTACCGCCTCGCGGGCCTAAGGGCCCTGGAGGCCGGGGAAGCCCCGGCGGAGCTCTTCTTTGGGGGGCGGCGGGTGGGGGAGGCGAAGGGCCTCGCGGAGACCCCCTTCGGCCTCCTGGGCCTCGCCGTGGTGCGCAAGGAGGTGCCCCTGGGAGGGGTGGTGGAGGGGGGCGGGGGGCAGTACCGGGTGGAGGTCCTTCCCTTTAAGGAGGCGGCATGGAGCGGGCAGAGATCCTCGGGGTAGGCACGGAGCTCCTCTTTGGGGAGACCCTGGACACCAACACGGCGGAGATCGCAAGGAGCCTCAAGCCCTACGCCCTCAAGGTGGAGAGGACCCTGAGGGTGGCGGACGAGGTGGAACCCTTGGCCAGGGAGGTGCGGGAGGCCTTCGGGCGGGCCAGGCTTGTGGTCCTCTCCGGGGGCTTGGGCCCCACCCCGGACGACGTGACCCGGGAGGCGGTGGCCCTGGCCCTGGGGGAGCCCTTGGAGCTGGACGAGGGGGTGCTCCGGGAGATTGAGGCCCGCTTCCTCGCCCGGGGCCGCCCCATGCCCGAGGCCAACCGCAAGCAGGCCATGCGGATCCCCTCCGCCACCTGGCTCCAAAACCCCCACGGCACCGCCCCCGGCTGGTGGGTGCGGAGGGAGGGCAAGGACCTGGTTCTTCTCCCTGGGCCCCCGCCCGAGTGGCGGCCCATGTGGGAGGAGGTCCTGCCCCGGCTCGGCCTGCCCAGGAGGCCCTACGCCGAAAAGGTTCTGAAGACCTGGGGCATCGGGGAGTCGGAGATCGTGGAGCGGCTTGGCCCCCTCTTCGCGCGGGGAGAGGAGGTGGAGGTGGGCACCTACCCCAAGGCCCACGGGGTGGAGGTGGTGGTGCGGGGCCGGGAGGACCGGGTGGCGGAGCTTTCCGAGAAGATCAAGAAAAAGCTCCTCAAGGAGGTCTGGGGCGAGGGGGAGATCACCTTGGCCGAGGCGGTGAAAAGGCGCATGGAGCTGGAGGGGGCCACCCTCTCCACCATGGAGAGCCTCACCGGGGGGCTTCTGGGGGCGGAGATCACCCGGGTGCCGGGGGCGAGCCGCTTCTACTTGGGGGGCGTGGTATCCTACTCTGTAGGGGCCAAGGCCCGCTTCGGGGTGCCGGAGGAACTCCTCGCCAAGACGGTTTCCGCCGAAACGGCCAAGGCCATGGCGGAGGCCGCCCGTTCCCTTTTTGGGTCCACCTACGCCCTGGCCACCACCGGTGTAGCGGGCCCCGACCCCCTGGAGGGCGAGCCCGTGGGCACGGTCTACGTGGCCCTGGCGGGGCCCCAGGGGGCGGAGGCCAGGCGCTACCGCTTCCCCGGGGACCGGGAGGCGGTGCGGCTTCGGAGCGTCTACGCCGCCTTGGCCCTCCTCGTAACATGAGGCTCTTCTACGCGGTTTTTCTTCCGGAGGACGTGCGGCGGGCCCTGGCAGAGGCTCAAGGGAAGGTTTCCCGCTACAAGGGCTGGAAGGAGGTGCCCCCCCACCAGCTCCACCTGACCCTGCTTTTCCTGGGGGAAAGGCCAAAGGAGGACCTCGAGGACCTCCTCGCCCTGGGCCACCGCTTGGGCAGGCAGGTCGCCCCCTTCACCGCCCTCCTTAAGGGCACGGGCTACTTCCCCAACGAGGGCACCCCCCGGGTCTGGTTCGCCAAGGCCGAGGGGGAGGGGTTCGCCCTCCTCGCCGAGGGCCTGAAGGCCGGGGTGAGGGAGCTTCTGGGGGAGGAGGCCCTCCTGGCGGGGGGGGATAAGGACTTCAAGCCCCACATCACCCTGGCCCGGCGCAAGGCCCCGGCTCCCCGGGTGCCCCCCGTGGTCTTCGGCCTCTCCTGGCCGGTGCGGGAGTTCGCCCTGGTGCGCTCGGAGCTGAAGCCCAAGGGGCCCGTCTACACCATTCTGGAAAAGTTTCCCTTGCGAGGTGAGCATGGACGAGAACAAGAGGAAAGCCCTGGAGAACGCCCTCAAGACCATTGAAAAGGAGTTCGGCAAAGGGGCGGTGATGCGCCTGGGGGAGATGCCGAGGCAACAGGTGGACGTGATCCCCACGGGCTCCCTGGGCTTGGACCTGGCCTTGGGGATCGGGGGGATTCCCCGGGGGCGGGTCATCGAGATCTACGGCCCCGAGTCCGGGGGCAAGACCACCCTGGCCCTCACCATCATCGCCCAGGCCCAGAAGCAGGGAGGGGTGGCGGCCTTCGTGGACGCCGAGCACGCCCTGGACCCCCTCTACGCCCAGAAGCTCGGGGTCAAGGTGGAGGACCTCCTGGTCTCCCAGCCCGACACCGGGGAGCAGGCCCTGGAGATCGTGGAGCTCCTCGCCCGCTCCGGGGCGGTGGACGTGATCGTGGTGGACTCCGTGGCCGCCCTGGTGCCCAAGGCCGAGATCGAGGGGGAGATGGGGGACCAGCACGTGGGCCTCCAGGCCCGGCTCATGAGCCAGGCCCTGCGCAAGCTCACCGCCGTCCTCGCCAAGAGCAACACCGCCGCCATCTTCATCAACCAGGTGCGGGAGAAGGTGGGGGTCATGTACGGCAACCCCGAGACCACCCCGGGGGGGCGGGCCCTCAAGTTCTACTCCAGCGTCCGCCTGGACGTGCGCAAGAGCGGGCCCCCCATCAAGGCGGGGAACGAGGCCGTGGGCATCAAGGTCAAGGTGAAGGTGGTGAAGAACAAGCTGGCCCCGCCTTTCCGGGAGGCCGAGCTGGAGATCTACTTCGGCCGGGGCCTGGACCCGGTGATGGACCTGGTGAACGTGGCCGTGGCCGCCGGGGTCATAGAGAAGGCCGGGAGCTGGTTCTCCTACGGGGAGCTCCGCCTGGGCCAGGGGAAGGAGAAGGCGGCCGAGGCCCTGAGGGAGCGCCCCGAGCTTTTGGAGGAGATCCGGGCCAAGGTCCTGGAGCGGGCCGACAAGGTGGTCCTGGCCGCGAGCGAGGAAGAGGGGGAGTAGATGAGCCCGTTGGAGGGGATGCTTCTTCTGGCCTTCCTCCTCGCCCTGGGGGCGCTCCTCCTCAGGCGGAAGGGGGAGGTCCAGGCCTCCCGAGAGGCCAAGGAGGTCCTCGAGGCCGCCCGCAAGGAGGCGAGGGAGATCCTGGAGGCCGCCCGCCAAGAGGCCAAGGCCCTCCGCGAGGAGGCGGAGGCCCGCGCCCAGGCCCTCCGCCAGGAGCTGGAAAAGGAGGTGCGCGCCCGCGCCGAGGCCCTGGAGGCCGAGGGGAGAAGCCGCCTCAAGGAGGCGGAGGAGCGCCTTAGGGCCGAGCGGGAGGAGCTTAGGGCGGAAAGGGAGCGGCTTAAGGCCCTGGGGGAGGAGCTCAAGGCCGAGCGCGAGCGCCTTAAGGAGGAGCGGGAGGAGCTCCGCCGGGAAGCCGAGAGGCTTTCCAAAAGGGGCGAGGCCCTGGACGCCCGGGCCCTCAAGCTGGACGCCCTGGAGGAGGCCCTGACCCGGCGGGAGGAGGAGCTCAAGGCCCGGGAGGCCGCCCTCCTGGAGCGGGAGAAGGAGGTGGAAAGGAGGCTTCACGAGGTGGCGGGCCTTTCCCCGGAGGAGGCCAGGCGCCTCATCCTGGAAAAGCTGGACCAGGAGCTGGAGGAGGAGAAGGCGCAAAGGGTTCGGGCCGCCCTGGAGCGGGCCCGCCTCGAGGCCCGGCGCGAGGCCCAGAAGATCCTGGCCCAGGCCATGCAGCGCCAGGCCTCCGAGACCGCCGCCCAGCTGGCGGTTTCCGTGGTGCCCATCCCTTCCGACGCCATGAAGGGGCGGATCATCGGTCGGGAAGGCCGCAACATCCGCACCTTTGAGGCCCTCACCGGGGTGGACCTCATCATCGACGACACCCCAGAGGCCGTGCTCCTCTCCTCCTTTAACCCCATCCGGCGGGAGATCGCCCGCATGGCCCTGGAGGAGCTCTTGAAGGACGGCCGCATCCACCCTAGCCGCATTGAGGAGGTGGTGGAGAAGGCCAAGCAGGAGATGAAGACCTTCATCTACGAAAGGGGAGAGGAGGCGGCCCTGGAGGCCGGGGTGGTGGGCCTGAAGCCCGGCCTGGTCCAGCTTTTGGGGCGGCTCCACTTCCGCTCCAGCTACGGCCAGAACGTCCTCAAGCACTCGGTCCAGGTGGCCCACCTCGCGGGGATCATGGCGGCGGAGCTCGGCCTGGACGCCGCCCTCGCCCGGAGGGCCGGCCTTCTCCACGACCTCGGAAAGAGCGTGGACCGGGAGGTGGAGGGGAGCCACGTGGAGATCGGCATCGCCCTGGCCCGCCGCTTCGGGGAACCCCCCGAGGTGGTGGACGCCATCGCCCACCACCACGACCCCGACAACGCCGAGACCCTCTACGCCGTTTTGGTGGCCGCGGCCGATGCCCTCTCGGCGGCGAGGCCCGGGGCGAGGCGGGAGAGCCTCGAGGAGTACCTCCAGCGCCTGGAGGCCCTGGAGCGCATCGCCCTCTCCTTCCCCGGGGTGGAGACGGCCTTCGCCGTGCAGGCGGGCCGGGAGGTGCGGGTCATCGTCAAGCCCGACAAGATCACCGACGCCAAGGCCACCCTCCTCGCCCGGGAGATCGCGGGCCGCATAGAGCGGGAGATGAACTACCCCGGCCAGGTCCAGGTGACCGTGGTGCGGGAGACCCGGGCGGTGGAGTACGCTAGGTGAAGTGAGGCGCTATGCTGAAGGGCGAGGACATCGGGATTGACCTGGGGACGGCCAGCGTCCTCATCTACGTGCGGGGGAAGGGGATCGTCTTAAGGGAGCCCTCCGTGATCGCGGTGGTGCAGGGCAAGCGGGAGGTGAAGGCGGTGGGGGCCGAGGCCTACCGCATGCTGGGCCGTACCCCGGGGAACATCGTGGCCGTGCGGCCCCTAAAGGACGGGGTCATCGCCGACTACGCCCTCACGGAGCGCATGCTTCTCCTCTTCCTGCAGAAGGTCCTCTCCCCCATGAGCCGCTTCTTCAAGCCCCGGGTCATGGTGGGGGTGCCCTCGGGGGTCACGGACGTGGAGCGCCGGGCGGTGGTGCAGGCGGTCTCCTCCTTGGCCCAGAAGGTCTACCTCATAGAGGAACCCCTGGCGGCGGCCATCGGGGCGGGCATCAACGTGGCCGAGCCCACGGGGAGCATGGTGGTGGACATCGGGGGCGGGTCCACGGACATCGCCGTCATCTCCCTGGGCGGGATCGTGCGCTCGGAAAGCCTGAGGATCGCGGGCAACGAGATGGACCAGGCCATCATCCGCTACGTGCGGCAGAAGTACAACCTCCTCATCGGCGAGCGCACCGCCGAGGAGTTCAAGATCCAGCTGGGCCGGGCCAAGGTCCTTCCCGGTGAGGAGAAGGAGGTGGCCGAGGTGCGGGGCCGGGACCTCATCACCGGCCTCCCCCGCACCGCCGAGATCCCCGCCCTTGACGTGGCCGAGGCCCTAAAGGAGCCCTTGGAGAAGATTTTCCAGGGGGTGAAGGGGGTGCTGGAGACCACCCCTCCCGAGCTCGCCTCCGACATCTACGAAAGGGGCATCCTCCTCACCGGGGGCGGGGCCCTCCTCAAGAACCTGGACCTCGCCCTGCAGGAGGCCACCGGGGTCCCGGTGGTGGTGGCGGAGAACCCCATTGAGGCCGTGGCCCTGGGCACCGGCAAGGCCCTGGAGATGCTCCACGTCCTGGAGGACACCATCCTCTCCTCGGACGACGTCCTGAAGAGGTGAAACCCGTGGAGATCGGGGAGATCCTCAAGTTCCTTCCCCACCGCTACCCCTTTCTCCTCATAGACCGGGTCCTGGAGGCGGACGAGCGGCGCTTCAAGGCCCTCAAGAACGTCACCTTCAACGAGCCTCACTTCCAGGGCCACTTCCCCGGCTACCCCGTGATGCCCGGGGTCCTGATCCTCGAGGCCATGGCCCAGGCGGCGGTGAGCACCCTCGCCCGCCAGCCGGGCTTCGTCCCCGGGGGGCTCGTCTTCCTGGTGGGGGTGGAGGAGGCCCGCTTCAAGAAGCCCGTGGTCCCCGGGGACACCCTGATCCTCGAGGGGGAGCTCCTCTTCCTCCGCCGGGGCCTGGGCAAGGTGGCGGTCCGGGCCCTGGTGGAAGGGGAGGAGCGGGCCCGGGCCACCCTGAGCTTCGCCCTAAAGGAGGGGTAGGGGTGGACCTTCTGGCCTACCTCAAGCGGGCGCGGGGAGGGCGGGTGGTGCGCACCGGGTTCCTGGACCCGGAGGACCAGGCCCTTTTGGAGGCCAAGGCCCGGGAGGAGGGCCTCAAGGTGGCCTTCTTCGGGGGCTTTCCCCTGGCCGAGCGCAAGGTGGCGGTCCTCCACCCCCCCGAGGTGCCCTCCGTCCACGACCCGGTGGCCGTCTTCCTCCTGGAGAAGGAGCCCCCGGACCTGGGGGAGGCCATGGGGGACGTGGAGCCCTGGGAGGGGGGGTACCTGGTGGCCCTCCTCCCCGAGGGGAAGGGGTCCCTGGAGGCCCAGGGCTACCGCCTCCACCCCCCGCCGGAAGGCGCCTTGCGGGCGCCCAGGGAGCGGGTGCGCACCCTGGTGGTGCCCTCCTTACGGGTGGACGCCGTGGGGGCCAAGGGGTTCGGCGTGTCCCGCACCTACTTCGCCCAAGGGGTGAAGGCGGGGAAGGTGCGCCTTAGGGGCAAGGTGGCCTCTCCCAAGGAGGAGATGGCCCCCGGGGACGTCCTGCTGGCCGAGGGGCTTGGGGCCTTGAGGCTCCTCGAGGTCCTTGGCCAAACGGTCCGGGGAAACTATAAAATCAAGGTGGAGGTGGAGCGCTAGGAGAGGCTTTCGGCGCTAGGCTTGACGGGACGAGGGTGTGCCGTATAGGCTAAGGTTTGTGCTCTTTGGTCGGGCCAAGGGAGCACGGTAAGAGCCAGCCGCCGCAAGGGATGCCCCTTGCGGAAGAACCCTGTTAGCTTACCTCGGGCGGCCCGCTTTCCCAGAGGTGACGCATGGAGATTAAGCGGTTCGGTCGCATCCGAGAGGTTATTCCCCTCCCCCCCCTTACGGAGATCCAGGTAGCCTCCTACAAGAAAGCCCTGCAGGCGGACGTTCCCCCCGAAAGGCGGGAGAACATCGGCATCCAGGCGGCCTTTAAGGAGACTTTCCCCGTGGAGGAAGGGGAAAAGGGGAAGGGCGGCCTGGTGCTGGACTTCCTGGAGTACCGCATCGGCGACCCCCTCTTCTCCCAGGAGGAGTGCCGGGAGAAGGACCTCACCTACCAGGCCCCCCTCTACGCCAAGCTCCAGCTCATCCACAAGGACACGGGCCTCATCAAGGAGGACGAGGTCTTCCTGGGCTACATCCCCCTGATGACCGAGGACGGCTCCTTCATCATCAACGGGGCGGACCGGGTCATCGTTTCCCAGATCCACCGCTCCCCCGGGGTCTACTTCACCCCCGACCCCGCCCGTCCCGGGCGGTACATCGCCAGCATCATCCCCCTGCCCAAGCGGGGGCCCTGGATTGACCTGGAGCTGGAGCAAAACGGCACCGTCTCCATGAAGGTCAACAAGCGCAAGTTCCCCCTGGTCCTCCTCCTCCGGGTCCTGGGCTACGATCAGGAGACCCTCTCCCGGGAGCTTGGGGCCTACGGGGAGCTGGTCCAGGGCCTTTTGGACGAGGCCGTGCTCTCCATGCGCCCGGAGGAGGCCCTGGTGCGCCTCTTCACCCTCCTCCGCCCCGGCGACCCTCCCAAGAAGGACAAGGCCCTGGCCTACCTCTTCGGCCTCCTGGCCGACCCCCGGCGCTACGACCTGGGGGAGGCGGGCCGGTACAAGGCCGAGGAGAAGCTCGGGGTGCGGCTTTCCGGGCGCACCCTGGTCCGCTTTGAGGACGGGGAGTTCAAGGACGAGGTCTTCCTGCCCACCCTGCGCTACCTCTTCGCCCTCACCGCCGGGGTTCCGGGGCACGAGGTGGACGACATCGACCACCTGGGCAACCGCCGCATCCGCACCGTGGGGGAGCTCATGGCCGACCAGTTCCGGGTGGGGCTAAGCCGCCTCGCCCGGGGGGTGCGGGAGCGCATGCTCATGGGCACCCCCGACACCCTGACCCCGGCCAAGCTGGTGAACAGCCGCCCCTTGGAGGCCGCCCTCCGGGAGTTCTTCGGCCGGAGCCAGCTCTCCCAGTTCAAGGACGAGACCAACCCCCTCTCCTCCCTGCGCCACAAGCGCCGCATCTCCGCCCTGGGCCCGGGCGGTCTCACCCGGGAGCGGGCGGGCTTTGACGTGCGGGACGTCCACCGCACCCACTACGGGCGCATCTGCCCGGTGGAGACCCCCGAGGGCGCCAACATCGGCCTCATCACCTCCCTGGCGGCCTACGCCCGGGTGGACGAGCTGGGCTTCATCCGCACCCCCTACCGCCGGGTGAAGGGCGGGGTGGTCACCGACGAGGTGGTCTACATGACCGCCACCGAGGAGGACCGCTACACCATCGCCCAGGCCAACACGCCCCTGGAGGGGGACCGGATCGCCACCGACCGGGTGGTGGCCCGGAGGAGGGGCGAGCCCGTGATCGTGAGCCCGGAGGAGGTGGAGTTCATGGACGTCTCCCCCAAGCAGGTCTTCTCCGTGAACACCAACCTCATCCCCTTCCTGGAGCACGACGACGCCAACCGGGCCCTCATGGGCTCCAACATGCAGACCCAGGCGGTGCCCCTCATCCGGGCCCAGGCCCCGGTGGTGATGACGGGCCTCGAGGAGCGGGTGGTGCGGGACTCCCTGGCCGCCCTCTACGCCGAGGAGGACGGGGAGGTGGTCAAGGTGGACGGCACCCGCATCGCCGTGCGCTACGCGGATGGCCGCTTGGTGGAGTACCCCTTGCGCCGCTACGCCCGCTCCAACCAGGGGACCGTCCTGGACCAGCGTCCCCGCGTGGTGGTGGGGCAGCGGGTGAAAAAGGGCGACCTCCTGGCCGACGGCCCCGCCTCCGAGGAGGGCTTCTTGGCCCTGGGGCAGAACGTCCTGGTGGCCATCATGCCCTTTGACGGGTACAACTTTGAGGACGCCATCGTCATCAGCGAGGAGCTTTTAAAGCGGGACTTCTACACCTCCATCCACATCGAGCGCTACGAGATCGAGGCCCGGGACACGAAGCTCGGCCCCGAGCGCATCACCCGGGACATCCCCCACCTCCCCGAGGCCGCCCTAAGGGACCTGGACGAGGAAGGCATCGTGCGCATCGGGGCCGAGGTCAAGCCCGGGGACATCCTGGTGGGGCGCACCAGCTTCAAGGGCGAGCAGGAGCCCTCCCCGGAGGAACGGCTTCTCCGCTCCATCTTCGGGGAGAAGGCCCGCGACGTGAAGGACACCTCCCTCCGGGTGCCCCCCGGGGAGGGGGGGATCGTGGTGGGCCGCCTGCGCCTCCGCCGGGGGGACCCTGGGGTGGAGCTCAAGCCCGGGGTGCGGGAGGTGGTGCGGGTCTTCGTGGCCCAGAAGCGCAAGCTCCAGGTGGGGGACAAGCTCGCCAACCGCCACGGGAACAAGGGCGTGGTGGCGAAGATCCTCCCCGTGGAGGACATGCCCCACCTGCCCGACGGCACCCCGGTGGACATCCTCCTGAACCCCCTGGGCGTGCCGAGCCGGATGAACCTGGGCCAGATCCTGGAGACCCACCTGGGCCTCGCGGGGTACTTCTTGGGCCAGCGCTACATCTCCCCGGTGTTTGACGGGGCCACGGAGCCCGAGGTCAAGGCCCTTCTGGCCGAGGCCTTTGACCTTTACTTCGGCAAGCGAAAGGGCGAGGGCTTCGGCGTGGACAAGCGGGAGAAGGAGGTCCTGGCCCGGGCGGAAAAGCTCGGCCTGGTGAGCCCTGGCAAAAGCCCCGAGGAGCAACTTCGGGAGCTCTTCCTCCAGGGCAAGGTGGTCCTCTACGATGGCCGCAGCGGGGAGCCCATTGAGGGGCCCATCGTGGTGGGGCAGATGTTCATCATGAAGCTCTACCACATGGTGGAGGACAAGATGCACGCCCGCTCCACGGGCCCCTACTCCCTCATCACCCAGCAACCCCTGGGCGGGAAGGCCCAGTTCGGGGGCCAGCGCTTTGGGGAGATGGAGGTCTGGGCCCTCGAGGCCTACGGGGCGGCCCACACCCTGCAGGAGATGCTCACCCTGAAGTCCGACGACATAGAGGGCAGGAACGCCGCCTACGAGGCCATCATCAAGGGCGAGGACGTGCCCGAGCCCAGCGTCCCCGAGTCCTTCCGCGTGCTGGTGAAGGAGCTCCAGGCCCTGGCCCTAGACGTCCAGACCCTGGACGAGAAGGATAACCCCGTGGACATCTTTGAAGGCCTGGCGTCCAAGAGGTAGAAGCCCCGGAGGAAAGATGAAAAAGGAAGTCCGCAAGGTCCGCATCGCCCTGGCCTCCCCGGAGAAGATCCGTTCCTGGAGCTACGGGGAGGTGGAGAAGCCCGAGACCATCAACTACCGCACCCTGAAGCCCGAGCGGGACGGCCTCTTTGACGAGCGCATCTTCGGCCCCATCAAGGACTACGAGTGCGCCTGCGGCAAGTACAAGCGCCAGCGCTTTGAGGGCAAGGTGTGCGAGCGCTGCGGCGTGGAGGTGACCAAGAGCATCGTCCGCCGCTACCGCATGGGCCATATTGAGCTCGCCACCCCTGCCGCCCACATCTGGTTCGTGAAGGACGTGCCCTCCAAGATCGGCACCCTCCTGGACCTCTCCGCCACCGAGCTTGAGCAGGTGCTCTACTTCAACAAGTACATCGTCTTAGACCCCAAGGGGGCGGTCTTGAACGGGGTTCCCGTGGAGAAGCGCCAGCTCCTCACCGACGAGGAGTACCGGGAGCTCCGCTTTGGCAAGCAGGAGACCTACCCCTTGCCTCCAGGGGTGGACGCCCTGGTGAAGGACGGGGAGGAGGTGGTGAAGGGCCAGGAGCTCGCCCCCGGGGTGGTGAGCCGCATGGACGGGGTGGCCCTTTACCGCTTTCCCCGCCGGGTGCGGGTGGAGTACGTGAAGAAGGAGCGGGCCGCCCTCCGCCTTCCCCTCGCCTCCTGGGTGGAGAAGGAGGCCTACAAGCCCGGCGAGGCCCTCGCCGAGCTTTCCGAGCCCTACCTCCTCCGGGCCGAGGAGGAGGGCGTGGTGGAGCTTAGGGAGCTGGAGGAGGGGGCCTTCCTCGTCCTTCGCCAGGAGGACGAGCCCGTGGCCACCTACTTCCTCCCCGTGGGGATGACGCCCCTCGTGGTCCACGGGGAGATCGTGGAGAAGGGCCAGCCCCTGGCCGAGGCCAAGGGCCTTCTCCGCATGCCCCGCCAGGTCCGGGCCCCCCAGGTGGAGGCGGAGGAGGAGGGGGATACGGTCTACCTCACCCTCTTCCTGGAGTGGACCGAGCCCAAGGACTACCGGGTGGCCCCCCACATGAACGTCATCGTTCCCGAGGGGGCCCGGGTGCAGGCGGGGGAGAAGATCGTGGCCGCCATTGACCCCGAGGAGGAGGTCATCGCCGAGGCCGAGGGGGTGGTCCACCTGCACGAGCCCGCCAGCCTCCTGGTGGTCAAGGCCCGGGTCTACCCCTTTGAGGACGACGTGGAGGTCTCCACCGGGGACCGGGTGGCCCCGGGGGACGTCCTCGCGGACGGGGGCAAGGTAAAAAGCGAGATCTACGGCCGGGTGGAGGTGGACCTGGTCCGGGGCGTGGTCCGGGTGGTGGAGTCCTACGACATAGACGCCCGCATGGGGGCGGAGGCCATCCAGCAACTGCTTAAGGAGCTGGACCTCGAGGCCCTGGAGAAGGAACTCCTGGAGGAGATGAAGCACCCCTCCCGGGCCCGGCGGGCCAAGGCCAGGAAGCGCCTGGAGGTGGTGCGGGCTTTCCTGGACTCCGGCAACCGCCCGGAGTGGATGGTCCTCGAGGCCGTCCCCGTCCTCCCCCCGGACCTCCGGCCCATGGTGCAGGTGGACGGGGGCCGCTTCGCCACGAGCGACCTCAACGACCTCTACCGCCGCCTCATCAACCGCAACAACCGCCTGAAGAAGCTCCTGGCCCAGGGGGCGCCGGAGATCATCATCCGCAACGAGAAGCGCATGCTCCAGGAAGCGGTGGACGCGGTCATCGACAACGGCCGCCGGGGCAGCCCCGTGACCAACCCAGGCTCCGAGAGGCCCCTCAGGAGCCTCACCGACGTCCTCTCCGGCAAGCAGGGCCGCTTCCGCCAGAACCTCCTGGGCAAGCGGGTGGACTACTCGGGCCGGAGCGTGATCGTGGTGGGGCCCCAGCTCAAGCTCCACCAGTGCGGCCTGCCCAAGCGCATGGCCCTGGAGCTCTTCAAGCCCTTCCTCCTCAAGCGGATGGAGGAGAAGGGCATCGCCCCCAACGTCAAGGCGGCGAGGCGCATGCTGGAGCGCCAGCGGGACATCAAGGACGAGGTCTGGGACGCCCTGGAGGAGGTGATCCACGGCAAGGTGGTCCTCCTAAACCGCGCCCCCACCCTGCACCGCCTGGGCATCCAGGCCTTCCAGCCCGTCTTGGTGGAGGGGCAGTCCATCCAGCTCCACCCCCTGGTGTGCGAGGCCTTCAACGCCGACTTTGACGGGGACCAGATGGCCGTTCACGTGCCCCTCTCCTCCTTCGCCCAGGCGGAGGCCCGCATCCAGATGCTCTCCGCCCACAACCTCCTCTCCCCGGCCTCCGGGGAGCCTTTGGCCAAGCCCAGCCGGGACATCATCCTGGGCCTTTACTACATCACCCAGGTGCGGAAGGAGAAGAAGGGGGCGGGCCTGGAGTTCGCCACCCCCGAGGAGGCCCTGGCCGCCCACGAGCGGGGCGAGGTGGCCCTGAACGCCCCCATCAAGGTGGCGGGCAGGGAGACCAGCGTGGGCCGGCTCAAGTACGTCTTCGCCAACCCCGACGAGGCCCTCCTCGCCGTGGCCCAGGGGCTTTTGGACCTCCAGGACGTGGTCACGGTGCGCTACCTGGGCAGGCGCCTGGAGACGAGCCCGGGCCGCATCCTCTTCGCCCGCATCGTGGCCGAGGCCGTGGGGGACGAGAGGGTGGCCCAGGAGCTCATCCAGATGGACGTGCCCCAGGAGAAGAACTCCCTCAAGGACCTCGTCTACCAGGCCTTCCTCCGCCTCGGGATAGAGAAGACCGCCCGCCTTCTGGACGCCCTCAAGTACTACGGCTTCACCCTCTCCACCACCAGCGGCATCACCATCGGCATCGACGACGCCGTCATCCCGGAGGAGAAGCAGAAGTACCTGGAGGAGGCCGACCGCAAGCTCCGCCAGATTGAACAGGCCTACGAGATGGGCTTCCTCACCGACCGGGAGCGGTACGACCAGGTGATCCAGCTCTGGACGGAGACCACGGAGAAGGTCACCCAGGCGGTCTTCAAGAACTTTGAGGAGAACTACCCCTTCAACCCCCTCTACGTCATGGCCCAGTCCGGGGCCCGGGGTAACCCCCAGCAGATCCGCCAGCTCTGCGGCATGCGCGGCCTCATGCAGAAGCCCTCCGGGGAGACCTTTGAGGTGCCGGTGCGCTCCTCCTTCCGCGAGGGCCTCACCGTCTTGGAGTACTTCATCTCTAGCCACGGGGCCCGTAAGGGCGGGGCGGACACGGCCCTCCGCACCGCCGACTCCGGCTACCTCACCCGGAAGCTCGTGGACGTGGCCCACGAGATCGTGGTGCGGGAGGCGGACTGCGGCACCACCAACTACATCTCCGTGCCCCTCTTCCAGCCCGACGAGGTGACCCGCGCCCTGCGCCTGAGGAAGCGCTCGGACATCGAGGCCGGGCTTTACGGCCGGGTCCTGGCCCGGGAGGTGGAGGTCCTGGGCCAGAGGCTGGAGGAGGGCCGCTACCTCACCATGGAAGACGTGGCCCTCCTCATCCGGGCGGCGGAAGCCGGGGAGATCCGGGAGGTGCCCGTGCGGAGCCCCCTCACCTGCCAGACCCGCTACGGGGTCTGCCAGAAGTGCTACGGCTACGACCTCTCCATGGCCCGGCCCGTGTCCATCGGCGAGGCCGTGGGGGTGGTGGCTGCCGAGTCCATCGGGGAGCCCGGCACCCAGCTCACCATGCGCACCTTCCACACGGGGGGCGTGGCCACGGGCACGGACATCACCCAGGGCTTGCCCCGCGTCATTGAGCTCTTTGAGGCCCGCAGGCCCAAGGCCAAGGCGGTGATCTCCGAGATCGACGGCGTGGTGCGCATTGAGGAAACGGAGGAGAAGCTTTCCGTCTTCGTGGAGTCCGAGGGCTTCTCCAAGGAGTACAAGCTCCCCAAGGAGGCGCGCCTTCTGGTGAAGGACGGGGACTACGTGGAGGCGGGCCAGCCCCTCACCCGCGGGGCCATAGACCCCCACCAGCTCCTCGAGGCCAAGGGCCCCGAGGCGGTGGAGCGCTACCTGGTGGACGAGATCCAGAAGGTCTACCGGGCCCAGGGCGTGAAGCTCCACGACAAGCACATTGAGATCGTGGTGCGGCAGATGCTCAAGTACGTGGAGGTCACCGACCCCGGGGATAGCCGCCTCCTCGAGGGCCAGGTCCTGGAGAAGTGGGACGTGGAGGCCCTGAACGAGAGGCTCATCGCCGAGGGCAAGACCCCGGTGGCCTGGAAGCCCCTCCTCATGGGGGTCACGAAGAGCGCCCTCTCCACCAAGAGCTGGCTCTCCGCCGCGAGCTTCCAGAACACCACCCACGTGCTCACCGAGGCGGCCATCGCCGGGAAGAAGGACGAGCTCATCGGCCTCAAGGAGAACGTCATCCTGGGCCGCCTGATCCCGGCGGGCACCGGCTCGGACTTCGTGCGCTTCACCCAGGTGGTGGACCAGAAGACCCTCCGGGCCATTGAGGAGGCCCGCAAGGAGGCGGTGGAGGCCAAGGAGGTCCCGGCCCGCAGGGCCCCGCGCCGGGAGCAGCCGGGGAAGCAGGCCTGATCACCCCCCATGCTGGCCCGGGTTTACACCGCCTTTCGCCAGGTGGGGGAGGACCTCTTCCACCAGCGCCTCATCTCCGCCACGGCGGGGAACTTCTCCGTGCGCACCAAGGAGGGCTTCCTCATCACCCGAAGCGGGGTGCAGAAGGCCCGGCTCACCCCGGAAGACCTCCTGGAGGTGCCCCTCTTTGGGCCCATCCCTGAAGGGGCGAGCGTGGAGAGCGTGGTCCACCGGGAGGTCTACCTTAAGACCGAGGCCAAGGCCCTGGTCCACGCCCACCCCCGGGTGGCCGTGGCCCTCTCCCTCCGCCTGGACCGGCTCGTGCCCTTGGACCTCGAGGGCCAGCTCTACCTGAAGGAGGTGCCCGTGCTCTCCCCTAAAACCGCCTCCGCCACGGAGGAGGCGGCCCTCGCCGTGGCCGAGGCCCTGGCCCGATACCCCGTCTGCCTCCTCAAGGGGCACGGGGCCTTCGCCATCGGGGTCAAGGAGAGGCCCGAGGAGGCCCTTCTTCAGGCCTTTAGCCTCATGACCACCCTGGAGGAGAGCGCCGAGATCCTCTTCTACCACCGCCTCTGGAGGCGAGGATGAGGGTGCTTTTCGTGGAGGCCAAGGAGCTTGCCCCCCTTTTGGCCCTGGCCCAGGAGCTTCCCCACCCCTTCTGGCTCCTGGAGGGGGAAGGCCGCTTTTTGCTCCAGGTCTTCGGGGCCACGGAGGAGGCGGAGGCCCGGGCCCGGGGGGTGCCGGGGGTTAGGGTTTGGGCCTTCCGCCTCCGGGATGGGGTAGTGTATAGGGGATGCGGGAAGAGATCGGGTACATCCCCGTAGGGGAGGCGGAGCTCTACGTGGAGGACGTGGGGCCCCTGGACGGGCCCGCCCTCCTGGTCCTCCACGGGGGGCCGGGAGGGAACTGCTACGCCCTCCGGGAGGGCCTCGGGGACTACCTGGAGGGCTTCCGCGTGGTCTACTTTGACCAGCGGGGCTCGGGGCGGAGCCTGGAGCTTCCCCCAGACCCGAGGCTTTTCACCCTGGACGCCCTGGTGGAGGACGCCCTCCTCCTGGCCGAGGCCTTGGGGATCGGGCGCTTTCGCCTCCTCGCCCACGGCTTCGGGGCCCTGGTGGCCCTGGAGCTTCTCCGCCGCTTCCCCCAGGTGGAGGGAGCCATTCTCCTCGGGCCTTGGGTGAGCTTTCCCTGGCTTGCGGCCCGCCTGGCCGAGGCCGCGGGGCTCCACCCCCTTCCCGACCCCGAGGAAAACCTGAGGGCCGCCCTGGAGCGGGCTGAGCCCAAGGCCCTCTTTGACCGCCTCATGTTCCCAAGCCCCCGGGGGCGCTTAGCGTACGAGTGGGTGGTGGAGGGCTCAGGCATCGTGGGGCCCGAGGCCCCGGCCTCGGCCTTCTTGCAAAACGGCCTCTGGCGCCTGGACTACACCCCCTACCTCTCCCCTTCCCGGAAGCCCGTGGCCCTGGTGGTGGGAGAGAGGGACGGCACCAGCTACCCCCACGCCGAGGAGGTGGCCGAGCGCCTTAGGGCTCCCATCCACGTGGTGCCCGGGGCGGGCCACTTCCCCTGGATAGACCAGCCCGAGGCCTTTGAGCGGGCCTTCCTGGAGGCCCTCTCCGCCCTTTCCTTGCCCCAGCAGGGGCTTTGGGGGTAGAATGGGAAGGTCACCGGGGGTGCTCCGCAAAGGGGCTGAGAAACACCCTTGGAACCTGATCCGGGTAATGCCGGCGTAGGGAAGGTGACGGAAAGAGACGCTTTCCGTGAACCCCGGTGGCAGGGGGTTTTTATGTTGCGCTTGCTGGCTTTGGCGGTCTTTTTGGCCTTCGGCCTCGCCCAGGAGATCACCCTCCTCACCCACGAGAGCTTCTCCCTGGACAAGGGGCTCATCGCCCAGCTTGAGCGGGAAACGGGCCTTAAGCTCCGCCTCCTCAAGGCGGGGGATGCGGGGGAGGTCCTGAACCGGGCCATCCTCACCAAAGGGGCCCCCATCGCCGACGTGATCTACGGCTTTGACAACACCTTCCTCTCCCGGGCCCTCGAGGCCGGCATTCTCCTCCCCTACCGGAGCCCCGAGGTCCGGAACCTCAAGGCCACCCTCCTCCTGGACCCCACCTTCCGGGCCCTGCCCGTGGACTACGGCTGGGTGAGCCTGAACTACGACCGGGCCTACTTCAAGGACCGGCCTCTCCCCAAGGCCCCCTCAGACCTCGCCCGGCCCGAGTACGCCCGGCTTCTCGTGGTGGAAAACCCCGCCACCAGCTCCCCGGGCCTGGCCTTCCTCATGGCCACCGTGGCCCGCTTCGGCGAGGACGGCTACCTGGACTTCTGGGCGCGGCTTCGGGACGGGGGGGTGCGGGTGGCCAAGGGCTGGAGCGAGGCCTACTACACCCACTTCAGCCTCTACAAGGGGGACCGGCCCCTGGTGGTCTCCTACACCACCTCCCCCGCGGCCGAGGTCTACTACTCCGAGGGCAAGTACAAGGAACCCCCCACGGGCAACCTCCTCCCGGAGCTCGCCTTCTTCCAGGTGGAGTTCGTGGGCATCCTGAAGGGGACGAAGAACCTCGAGGGGGCCAAAAAGGTGGTGGACTGGCTCCTCTCCAGGCCCGTGCAGGAGAACATCCCCACGGAGATGTGGGTCTACCCGGCGAGGAAGGATGCCCGGCTTCCCGAGGTCTTCCGCTTCGCCCAAGAGCCTTTGGGGAGCGTGCGCCTTGACCCCAAGGCCGTGGCGGAGAACCGGGAGCGCTGGATAGAGGAGTGGACCAAGGTGGTCCTGCAGGGGCAGAGCCCCGAGGCGGTGCGCCGGGCGAGGCGGTAAGTGGCCGGGCTCGCCGGGGGGTTCCTCCTCCTCTTCCTCGGCTTCGCCCTCCTCTACCCCCTGGGCCGGGTGCTGGCCTTGGGGCTTGGGGAGGGCCTCCTCCGGGCCCTGGGGAACCCCTACTACTGGGAGCGCTACCTCTTCAGCCTGGAATACGGCCTCCTCTCGGCCCTCCTCACCCTGGCCCTGGCCCTGCCCCTCGCCTTCCTCTTCCGGCGGCGGTTCCCCTTTAGGGAGGCCTTCCTCGCCCTGAGCACCCTGGCCTTCGTCCTTCCCACCCCCGTGGTGGCCCTGGGGTTTCTCGCCCTCCTTGGTCCCCGGGGGGTGCTGGGGGTGGACCTCTACGGCACCCTGGCCCTTCTCCTCCTGGCGGCGGTCTTCTACAACCTGGGGCTCGCCCTCCGCATTCTCCTTCCCGTGGCCATGGGCCTAGAGGGGCCCCTGCAGGCGGCCAGGGTCCTCGGGGCCAGCCCCTTTCGCGCCCTCCTCCGGGTGGGGCTTCCCCTTCTCCTTCCCGCCCTGGGCTCGGCGGGGCTTATGGTCTTCCTCTACGCCTTCTCCGCCTTCGGGGTGCCCCTCCTCCTTGGGGGGCGGTACGCCACCCTCGAGGTGGAGGTCTACACCCTCCTCGCCCAGCGCCTGGCCTTCGCCGAGGCCAGCGGCCTGATGCTCCTGGAGCTTCTGACCTTGGGCCTGGCGGCCTGGCTCTACCTGAGGCTTCCCGCCTACCCCTTGAGGCCTTCCGGGCTTCTCCCCTCGAGGCGCCCCTGGGCCCTGGCCCTGGGCCTTGGGGCCTTTTTCCTCCTCTTCTACGCGCCCCTCTTCGCCCTCTTGGGGGAGGTCCGCCCCTGGGCCCTGGCCCAGGCCTGGCGCTCCGAGGACTTCACCCCCCTCCCCCTGGCCCTCGGCAACAGCCTCCGCTTTACCCTCCTCGCCTTTCTCCTCGCCCTGCCCCTGGGGGTGGCCTACGGGGTGGCGGCGAGGAGGAGCCCGGGGTGGGACCTCCTGGGCCTCCTTCCCCTCATGGTGAGCCCGGTGGCCGTGGGCCTCGGCTACCTCCTGGCCTACCCCGGGCTTCGGGGTTCCCTCCTTCTCCTTTTGGCCGCCTACGCCCTCCTCGCCTACCCCCTCCTGGCCCGGGTCCTCCTTCCGGCCCTAAGGACCCTTCCCCCAAGCCTTTGGGAGGCGGCGAGGGTCCTCGGGGCCACCTCCTTTCGGGCCTTCCTCCGGGTGGAGCTTCCCCTCCTCCTTCCCGCCCTGGCCTCGGGGACGGCCCTGGCCCTTTCCGCCCTCCTGGGAGAGTTCGGGGCGAGCCTCGTCCTCTGGCGGCCCGAGTGGACCACCCTCACCCTGGCCATCTACGAGCGCCTGGGAAGGCCCGGGGAGGGCCCTTTCCGGGAGGCGGTGGCCCTGGCCGCCGTCTTGGCCCTCCTCTCCGCTCTCCTCTTCTACCTCCTGGACCGGGGCCGGGGGCGGGTGGGCTAAGTACCCCACCGCGGCAAAAGCCGCGGTGGGGGCCCCAAAAGAGCTTTCCCACAGCCAAAGCTTGAGCATCCCGTGTTGCAAAGCCAAGGCGCGGGCACTAGGGGCTTTCCCCCTGGCAGTTGGGGCAGAAGTGGGTGCCCCGGCCCGCCACCACCCGCCTGGCGATGGGGGCGCCGCAGGCGGGGCAGGGGAGGCCCGCCCGGCCGTAGACGGCGTGGCGCTCCTGGAAGCTCCCGGGAAGGCCGTCCGGTTGCCGGTAGGCGCGGTCGGAAAGGGTGCTTCCCCCCAGGGCCACGGCCTCGGAGAGGACCTCCCGGATGGCCTGGAAGAGCCTCCAGGCCTCCTCCTCCCCCAGGCTCCTCCCCGGGCGCAAGGGGCTAAGGCGGGCCCGGAAGAGGGCCTCGTCGGCGTAGATGTTCCCCATCCCGGCCACCCGGGTCTGGTCCAGGAGGAGGGCCTTGAGGGGCCGGGCGCTCCTCAGGCCCTGGAGGAAGCCGGGGAAGGTGAAGGCCTCGGAAAGGGGCTCGGGGCCGAGGCGGGAGAGGAGGGGGATTTCCCGGTGGTCGCCCCGCTCCACCACCCAGATGCGGCCGAAGCGCCGGGGGTCGTGGAAGTAGAGGACGCCCTTTTCTAGGAGGAAGCGGACCCGGGTGTGGGGGGTTTCCTCCAGGCGGAAGCCCCCGGTCATCCCCAGGTGGAGGACCATCTCCAGGCCCCCGGAGAGGGAGAGGAGGAGGAACTTGCCCCGCCTTCCCACCTCCTCCACCCTCCGCCCTTCCGCCCGCTCCGTGTGGCGGTAGCGGCGGGGGTCCTGGTGGCGGACCTCGAGGATGCGCCGCCCGAGGAGGAGGGGAAGGAGCTTCCGCCTCGTGGTCTCCACCTCGGGAAGCTCAGGCACGGGGCCTCCTTTGGGCCAGGAAGCGGTAGAGCCCCTCGCCGAGCCCGAAGGGCGCGAGGAGGAGAAGGAGGGGGTAAAGGGGCCAGAGGAGAGGGAGCCTCCGGCCTAGGGCGAGAAGGGCGGCGTAGCCCCGGTGGGCCCTCCCCCCTTCCAGGACGTGAAGGGCCTTGAGGAGTTCCTCCCGGGGGAGGTCCTGGGCCTCCTTTAGAGGCTCCACCCGGAGGGCCTTCCCCAGGTCCAGGGCCCTAAGGGCCCGCCCCAGGGCCCGGCAGTAGGGGCACTCCCCGTCAATCAGCACCCGCATGGGCCTCCACCGGCACGGGCTCGCCCCGCTCGTTCACCGCCACGTAGGTGAGCGTCCCCTTGGTGGCCAGCACCCGGCCATTTTCCTCCCCGAAGCGCTCCTTGTAGACCTCCACCTCCACGGTGAGGGAGGTCCTCCCCACCCGCACCACCCGGGCCACCACCTCCAGGAGGTCCCCGGTGCGGATGGGCACCTTGAACTCCACGCTGCTCACCGCCACGGTGACCACGGGCTTCTTGGCCCGGCGGGCGGCGGCGTAGGAGCCCACCTTGTCCATGAGCCCCAGGACGAACCCGCCGAAGGCCGCCCCCAAGGGGTTGGTGTGCTCGGGGAAGACGAGCTCGAGGGTCCGCGCCTCCATACCCTTCCCAGGCTACCCCAGGAGGGCGTCGGTGAGGCGGGCCATCTCCCGGTCCTTTTCCGTGACCCCGCCCGCCGAGTGGGTCCACCACTCCACGGTGACCCGCCCCCACTCCACGGTGAGGCGGGGGTGGTGGTTCTCCCTCTCCGCCAGCTCCCCCACCCGGTTGGCGAAGGCCAGGGCCTCCCGGAAGTCCTTGAAGCGGAAGGTCTTGGCGAGGCGCTTGGGGTTTTCCAGGGTCTCCCAGTCCATGCCCCCAGGTTATGGCAAGACCCCCGGGCTCAGGGTGCCCGGGGGAGGGTTTGGTTGCGGGGGCGGGATTTGAACCCGCGACCTTCGGGTTATGAGCCCGACGAGCTACCAGGCTGCTCCACCCCGCGCCGCCATCCCTAAATATAGCGGGGCGAAGGGGATATGTCAAGCACCTTCCCGGGGTTCAGGAGCCCCTCGGGGTCAAAGAGGGCCTTTAGCCTTCGCATCCATTCCAGGGAGCTTCCGTGCTCCTTGGGGAGGAACTTTTTTTTGCGGAGGCCCACCCCGTGCTCGGCGGTGCAGGTGCCCCCAAGCTCCAGGGCCTTCTCCACGAGCCTCTCGGCGTAGGCCTCCGCCTTGGGGTAGTCCTCGGGGAGGACGGGGACCAAGGTGTGGAAGTTCCCGTCCCCCACGTGGCCCAGGATGTTCCCGGTGAGGCCCATCTCCTCTAGGAGTCTTTGGGCGTGGCGCACCATCTGGGGAAGCCGGGAGAGGGGGACGGCGGTGTCGGTGATCACGAAGCGGTGGCCGGGGAAGAGGTGGACCAAGGCCCAGTAGGCCTGGTGCCGGGCCTCCCACTGCCTTTTGCGCTCCTCCTCGGTCCTGGCGGCCTCCACCTCCAGGGCCCCGGCTTCCCGCACGAGCTCCAGGGCGAGGGAGCTTTCCGCCTCCAGGGCCTCCTTGGTGGAGGCGTGGAACTCCAGGAAGAGGGCGGGGCGCTCGGGGAAGCCCGCCTTTAGGTACCGGTTCAGCGCCCGCAGGGCGAGCTCGTCCAGTAGCTCCAGCCGCGCCACGGGAAGCCCCGCGGCCATGACCCGGTAGCTCGCTTCCGCCGCCTCCTCCACCCCGGGGAAGAAGACCCTTAGGGTGTGGACGTGCTCGGGGAGGGGGTGGAGCCTTAAGGTGAGGCGGGTGATGACCCCCAGGGTGCCCTCGCTTCCGATGAAGAGGTCCTTGAGGTCGTAGCCCGAGGAGGTCTTGCGCACGCCGCGGCCGAGCTCCAAGACCTCGCCGCTTGCCAGGACCACCTGGAGGGCGAGGACGTTTTGCCGCATCCCCCCGTAGCGCACCGTGGTGGTGCCGCTGGCGTTGGTGGCCGCCATTCCCCCTAAGGTGGCGTCCGCCCCCGGGTCCACGGGGAAGAAGAGGCCCGTGCCCTTGAGGGCTTCGTTGAGGGCTTTGCGGGTGAGGCCGGGCTCCACCACGCAAGAGAAGTCCTGGGGCCTCACCTCCAGGACCCGGTTCATCCGGCTCAGGTCCAGGCTGATGGCCTCCCTAAGGGGGTAGAGGTGGCCCTCGAGGCTCGTCCCCGCCCCGAAGGGGATCACCGCCACGCCCCACTCCCGAGCCCACCGGAGGGCCTTCTGCACGTCCTCCACGCTTTCCGGGTAGACCACGGCCAAGACCGGCCTCGCCTCGGGGTAGCCCTCGTCCTTGCCGTGGCGCAGGCGCTCGCTCTCCGAGAGGTCCACCTTCCCCGGGAAGAGGTGCTTCAGGGCTTGCAGCTTCTCCATGCTCCTGAGTTTACGCTCTCCAAAAGGGCCGCGAAGCCGAGGAGGAGCCCCCCGGCCAGGTTCCACCCCGCCCTGGGCCAGCCCTGCTTGCCTCCTCCAGCTCCAGGCAGAGTTCCTCCACCTCGGGGGCTTGGGGAGGGGGCCTTGGAGGAGGGCCAGGGTTCCCCTCCTCCAGGAGGCGGAGGGCCGGGGCGAGGAGAGGCTCGCCCATAGGGGAAGCCTACAGGCCTCCCCTTTCCTTGGGAGGGAAGGAAGCCCCATTGGAAGGACGCCCCTTGGCCTTTAGGCCGGGCCCGATCACGGCCCGGGCGCTTGGTCCTCCTTGGGAGGCTTTCCGCTTCCCGCAACTGGGGGAGGAGGTGGCCGGAAAGCCCCCAAAGCACCCCCAGGCTTCCGAAGAGGGGGAACATGAGGGCGATGCCTTCCCCCTGCCCGTACCGGGGACCGAAGACCCGGTCGGCCAGGGCTCCGCTAGGCCTCGCCCCTTAGGATGGCCTCTATCTTCTCCAGGGCCTCCTTCGGCAGGTCCACCCCCGCCGCTCCCAGGCTCTCCCGGATCTGCTCGGGGCGGGTGGCCCCGGTGATGGCGCTGCTGATCCCGGGAAGCCTCAGGACCCAGGCCAGGGCGAGCTGGGTGCGGGTGAGGCCGAGCTCGTCCGCCACCTCTTTGAGCTTGAGCACCTTCCTCCGGTTTTCCTCCGTGAGGTAGCGCTCCCTGAACTGGTCGTAGCGGGCGAAGCGGCTTCCCTCGGGGATGCCCTCGTCGTACTTGCCCGTGAGCATCCCCTGGGCCAGGGGGCTCCAGACCACGAGGCCCATCCCGAAGCGCTCCGCCTCGGGGAGGATCTCCCCTTCCACCCGCTCCCGGTAGAGCATGGAGTACTGGGGCTGCTCCACCACGGGCGGGTGAAGGCCGTTCGCCTTGGCGAAGGCCACGGCCTCGGCGATTCTTGCCGCGGGCCACTCCGAGGTGCCCCAGTAGAGGGCGTACCCCTTCTCCACGAGGGTGTGCATGGCGTAGACGATCTCCTCCATGGGGACCTCGGGGTCAAAGCGGTGGGCGAAGAAGAGGTCCACGTAGTCGGTCTTAAGGCGCTTGAGGCTTTTCGTGATGCTTTCCAGGAGGTGCTTGCGGCTCAGGCCCTGGTCGTTCGGGTCCTCGGACATGGGCCAGTAGGCCTTGGTGGAGAGGACCAGGGTGTGCCGGGGGAACTCCTTGAGGACCTCCCCCATGATCTCCTCGGCCAGGCCCTTGGCGTAGACGTCGGCGTTGTCAAAGAAGTTCACCCCGCCCTCGTAGGCGATCCTAACGATCTCCCGGACCGTTTCCTTGTCCTTCACCGCGTCCCCGAAGGTGACCCAGGCGCCCAAGGAGATCTCGGAGACCTTAAGGCCCCACTTGCCGAGCTTCCGGTAGCGCATCGCGCCCATAGCCCCCGGAGTTTACCCCTTCCGGCCGGGATTGACCAGCGGGTCAGTCCCCTTCCACCTCCAGGACCCCGCCCGGGGCTTGGAAGCCGATCCGCTTGTGGGTGCCGTCGCAGAAGGGCTTGTTGGCGGAAGCCCCGCAGCGGCAGAGGAAGACCCGCGGGCGCTCTAAGACCTCCTCCTTCTCCCCCACGCGCACCACGAAGCGCCTGCCCTCCACCCGGATGGGGCCGTTTTCCAGAAGCTCCAGCCGCATGCCTTTACTCTACCTGAGAAGCCGGGCGAGGAAGGGGACGAGGAGGAAGAGGGCGAGGACGCGCACCGTGTGGAAGACCCCCACCAGGGCGGGGCTTCCCCCCTCGGCCTGGCTCAAGGGCCCCATGCCCGTGATCCCCCCGGGGGCCAAGGCGAAGAGGAGGGCCTTTGGGGGCCGGCCCAGGGGCTTGGCCAGGAGGAAGGCGAGGAGGAGGGCGAGGGCGAGGAAGGCGAGGGCGCTGAGGAGGGCGTAGGGGAGGAGCCTGGGGGAGAGGAGCTCCTTCCGGAAGGAAAGCCCCACCAAGACCCCGGCGGCGAGCTGCACCGCGAGGTCCAGGCCCTTGGGGATGGGGGCGGGGGAGGCGAGGAGCTGGTGGAGGCCTGTGCCCAGCATGGCCCCCACCACGGCCCCGCCCGGGAGGCCCAGGCGGTAAAAGAGAAGCCCGAGGAAAACCCCGCTCAAGGAGGCGCGCAGGAGGTCCATGGGGTTATGGTATGCTTCCTGCGAACCATGAAGCGCTTCTTGCGGGGGCTGGCTTGGCTTTTGGGCTTGGGGCTTCTCCTCTTGCTTCTTCTAGCCCTTTCGGGGTACCTCTACCTGCGGTCCTCCCTGCCCCAAGGGGAGGGCCGGATCGCTTTAAAGGGGCTTTCCGCCCCGGTGGAGGTGGTGCGGGACGGAAAGGGGGTGGTGCGCATCCGGGCGGCGACGCTTAAGGACCTCTTCTTCGCCCAGGGCTTCGTCCACGCCCAGGAGCGGCTTTGGCAGATGGAGTTCCAGCGCCGGGTGGGCCAGGGGCGCTTGAGCGAGGTCTTAGGGGAGGCCACGCTTCCCCAGGACCGGTTCCTCCGCACCTGGGGCTTCTACCGGGCGGCCCAGGCGGCCTACCAGAGGCTCTTCCCCGAGGAGAAGGAGGCGGTGGACGCCTACGCCGCCGGGGTGAACGCCTTCTTGGCCTCTGGGGCCCCCTTGCCGCCGGAGTTCACCCTCCTCGGCTTCCGCCCCGAGCCCTGGACGGGCCCCGACGTTTTGGTCTGGGCCAAGATGATGAGTTACGACCTCTCGGGAAACTGGGAGGAGGAGCTTTTGCGCCACCGCCTCCTCGCCCGGGGGATAACCCCCGAAAGGCTTCTTGAGCTCCTCCCCCCTTACCCCGAGGACGCCCCCACCGTCCTCAGGGCGGAAGACCTCAGGCTTCCCCTCAAGCGGGAGGAGGCCCCTTCCGCCCTCCTCCGGATGGCCCCGCCCCGCTACCTCGAGGCCAGCAACAACTGGGTGGTGGCGGGAAGCCGGACCGCCACGGGCAAGCCCTTCCTCGCCAACGACCCCCACCTCGCCCTCCAGGCCCCGAGCCTCTGGTTCCTGGTGGCCCTCGAGGCCCCAGGCCTTAGGGCCATCGGCGCCTCCTTGCCCGGCCTTCCCGGTATCGTCATCGGCCGCAACGAGCGCATCGCCTGGGGGGTGACCAACGTGGGGGCGGACGTGGAGGACCTCTACCTCCTGGAGGAGGTGGGAGGAGGGGGCTACCGCTACAAGGGGAGGGTCGTCCCCTACGGGGTGCGGGAGGAGAGGATCCGGGTGAAGGGGGGGAAGGAGGAGGTGCTGAAGGTGCGGGAGGCGGTCTTTGGCCCGGTGATCACCGACGCCCTGAAGGACCCTCCCAAGACCCCCATGGCCCTCCGCTGGGTGAGCCTGGACCCGGAGGACCACATCCTCATGGCCTTCCTGGGGGTGAACCGGGCCAGGAACTGGGACGAGTTTCAAAAGGCCCTGGAACCCTACTCCGCCCCCAGCCAGAACTTCATCTACGCCGACTTAGAGGGCAACATCGGCTACATCGCCCCGGGGAAGTTCCCCGTCCGCAGGGAGGGGCACACGGGCATGGTGCCGGTGCCGGGGAACGGGGAGTGGGACTGGCTGGGCTACCGGAGGCCCGAGGAGTGGCCCAGGGCCTTCAACCCCCCTCGGGGCTACCTGGTCACCGCCAACCACAAGGTGACCCCCAAGGGCTTCCCCTACGCCCTCACCTACGACTGGGCCGAGCCCTACCGGGCGGAGCGCATAGAGGAGCTCCTCCTCGCCAAGGAGAAGCTTTCCCTGGAGGACATGAAGGCCATCCAGCAGGACCAGAAGAGCCTCCTCTACCGGGACTTCCGCCCCGTTTTGGAGCTCCTTTCCCCCCTTTCCGAGAGGGCCCGGGCCTGGCGGGAGAGGCTTCTCGCCTGGGACGGGACCATGGCGGCCTCCTCGGAGGAGGCCCTGGTCTTCGCCCTCTGGTACACCGAGCTCACCCGGCTTCCCCAAAGGGAGGTGGGGGAGCCCTTCTGGGACGAGCCCCGCTACCTCCTTAAGGCCATGAAGGAAGGGGACCCAAACTGCGACCAGCCGGAGACGGACTACAAGGAGACCTGCCTGGACTTCGCCGCCCTCGCCCTGGAATGGGCCCTGGACCGGAAGGAAGCCCTAGGGGCCAGGGCCTGGGGGGAGGTCCACCGGGCCCGCTTCCCCCACGCCGTCCTCACCCACACCCCCCTAAAGCGCCTCTCCGACCGGGAGGTGGCCTTTGGCGGCGACCGCTACACGGTGAACGTGGGGCCCTTTGACCCGAAGGCCCTCGCCATGGGCCACGGGCCGAGCTACCGCCAGATCGTGGACCTTTCGGACATGGAGCGCTCCCTCTTCGTCCACCCCATGGGCCAGTCGGGCCACTTCCTCTCGGCCCACTACGCCGACCTCCTTCCCCTTTGGGCCTCCGGGGCCTACCTCCCCATGCGCCTGGGTGGGGAGGGAA
The DNA here is from genome assembly GCF_056332225.1 of Thermus sp. Taxonomy (NCBI): domain Bacteria; kingdom Thermotogati; phylum Deinococcota; class Deinococci; order Thermales; family Thermaceae; genus Thermus; species Thermus sp. Next base: position 58,767 of record NZ_JBWGQW010000004.1, read on the forward strand.
GGACCCTCCTCCTGGAGCCCGGACGCTAAGTACCCCACCGCGGCAAAAGCCGCGGTGGGGGCCCCAAAAGAGCTTTCCCACAGCCAAAGCTCGGGCATCCCGTGTTGCAAAGCCAAGGTGCGGGCACTTAGCCCTTGTCCTCGCCGTTTTCCAGCTTCTGGAAGTGCTCCAGGGCCTCCCGCACCTTCTCGTGCACCCAGTAGGCCCTGCGGCCGAAGAGGAGCTCCACCGCCTCGTCCACCTCCTCCACGGCGTAGAGGTGGAAGGCCCCCTCCTCCACCGCCCGCACCACCTCCTCCCGCAGGGTGAGGTGGGGGAGGTTGGCCTTGGGGAGGACCACCCCCTGGGTGCCGGTGAGGCCCAGGGTCTTGCAGACCCGGAAGAAGCCCTCCACCTTCTCCGCCACCCGGCCCACGGCCAGGACCCTTCCCGTCTGGTCTATGGCCCCGGTCACCGCCAGGTCCTGCCTAAGGGGAAGGCCGGAGATGGCGGAGAGCACCGCGAGGAGCTCGGCGAGGCCCGCCGAGTCCCCCTCGAGGCTCCCGTAGCTTTGCTCAAAGACCAGGCTCACCGTGGCGGAGAGGGCCCCCACCTGGGCGTAGGTGCCCCGCAGGTACCCGGCCAGGGTGAGGACGGCCTTGTGGAAGACCTGGCCCCCCAGGCCCACCTCCCGGTCTATGGAGAGCACCCCCTCCCGCCCCGGGCCCGCCTGGGCGGTGATGCGCACGGGGCGGCCCGTGGGGAGGGGGCCCTCCACCACCACCAGGCCCTTCACCTCCCCCACCCGCTCCCCCGCCACCTCCAGGGCCACCACCCCTTCCCGGATCTCTTGCAGGTAAAGCTCCTCCTCCAGGCCGAAGCGCTCCTCCCGGGACCTCACCGCCTCCCGCACGGCCTTTCCGTCCACGGGCACCCTTAGGCTTTGGGCCTCCCGGGCCAGGTCCAAGAGGCGGTAGATGCGGGCGTCCAACCGCTCCCGGTGGCCGGCCAGGCGCCTCGCCTCGTCGGCCAGGGCGGCGAGGCCCTCGGGAGTGAGGGGGACCCCCTCGGCCTCCAGGAAGCCCCCCAGGTAGGCCACGTTCTCCTCGGTGTAGGGGATCTCCGGGCCGAACTCCACCCGAAAAGGGAAAAGCTCCAAAAACTCTTCGTCCTCCTCCAGGAAGGCGATCACCTCGGGTGGCCCCACCAGGAAGACCTGGGCCTTGAGGGGAGCGGGCTTGATCCTCGGGCCCTTGACCTCGGGCCTCGGGGTGAGGGGCTCCACCTCCCCGGTGGCCAAGGCCCGCTTGAGGAGGGGGTAGCTTCCCAGCTCCCAGACCCGGTGGGCCTCGAGGACCAGCACCCCTCCCGTGGCCCGGTGCAAGGCTCCCGGACGCAAAAGCCCCAGGTGGGTGGTGAGGACCCCTTCCCGGGCCTCGTACTCCAGGTGGCCGAAAAGCCTTTCCGGGGTGGGGTTGGGCTCGTAGACCACCCGGTCGCCCCCCGCCACCAGGAGGTGGGGGAGGAGGCTTGGGGCCTCCAGCTCTTCCTCCAAGGCCGCCGCCCGGAGGAGGGTCTCCAGCACCCAGTCCATATAGGCCCTGGCCTCGGGGAAGCGCTCCTTAACCCCTTCCGCCTTGGGCGAGAGGAAGCGCTCGGCGAAGCTCCGCCTTAAGGCGGCCACCTCCGCCTGGGCCTTCTGCCGCACCTCCACGTAGGCCAAAACGGTCTCCTCCAGCTTGGCGGAAAGCTCCGGGGGTAGGGGGCCTTGGCCGGAGAGCTTGAGGCTTTCCTCCCCTTCCTCCAGGACGAAGCCCTGGGACTTGGCTTCTTCGCCCAGGGCCTCCAGAAGGGCCTCGGCCTCCCTTTGGTAGCGGGCTTCCACCAGGCTTTTGGCGTAGAGAAAGCCTTTTTCCCGGAAGAGGGCCGGGGTGAACTCGGCGAGAAGGGCTTCCACCTCCTCCAGAAGGGCCCGGCCCTCCCCCTCCGGAAGGAGGAGGGGAAAGGCTTCCTCCCCCAGGGGAAGGTAGACCAGCTCGGGTCGGGGGAAGGTGCGGCCTTTGAGGTAGGCGAGGAAGCGCTTGCGCTTGCCCAGGCCGCTTGGGCCCACCAAATACCCGTGCCCGCCTTGGCGGAAGGCGGCCTCCAGGGCCTTCAGGGCCCGCTCCTGACCGAAAAAGGGCGGGGCGGGCCTGGGCCTTGCGGGGGGGGTGAACCAGCGAAGGGCAGAGACCCTCATCGCGCCCACTATACCCGGGCCTTTGTCCCCAGGGCCCTGGGGTAAACTACCGGCAAAGGGGGATTCCATGGTGAAGGTGGAGGTCTTGGGGATGATTCTGGCCGGGGGGCAGGGAAGCCGCCTTTATCCCCTCACCGCCAAGCGGGCCAAGCCCGCCGTGCCCTTCGGGGCCAAGTACCGCATCATTGACTTCGTCCTCAACAACTTCGTGAACTCCGGGATCTACGCCATCTACGTCCTCACCCAGTACAAGGCCCAGTCCCTCACGGAGCACATCCAGCGCTACTGGCGCTTCGGCGCCTTCTTGGAGGACCACTTCATCCTCCTCGTGCCCGCCCAGATGTACCGCTACGAGGAGCTCGGGCCCGTGTGGTACCGGGGCACGGCGGACGCCATCTACCAGAACCTGCACCTGGTGCAAAACCACGCCCCCGAGGCGGTGGCGGTCTTCGGGGGGGACCACATCTTCAAGATGAACGTCCGCCACATGGTGGAGTACCACCGGGAAAAGCGGGCGGACATCACCATCGCCGCCTACCCCGTGCCCGTGGAGGAGGCAAGCCGCTTCGGCGTCTTGCAGGTGGACGAGGAGTGGCGCATCACCGAGTTCCAGGAAAAGCCCAAAAGCCCAAGGCCCCTCCCGGGCCGCCCCGACACGGCCCTGGTTTCCATGGGGAACTACGTCTTCCGCACGGAGGCCCTCTTTGAGCTTTTGGAGGCCGACGCTCGGGACGAGACCAGCGCCCACGACTTCGGCAAGGACGTGATCCCCCGGGCCTTGAGGGAGGGGTACAGGGTCTACGCCTACGATTTCCACCGCAACCCCATCCCCGGCCAGGAGGGGCCGAACCTCTACTGGCGGGACGTGGGGACCCTGGACGCCTACTACGAGGCCAGCATGGACCTTGTGAAGGTGGTCCCCGAGTTTGACCTCTTCAACCCGGAGTGGCCCCTCCGCACCGCCAACCTCTTCAGCCCCCCGGCCAAGTTCGTCCACGAGACCGGGGAAAGGGTGGGCCGGGCCCTGAACAGCCTCCTCGCCGGCGGGGTCATCGTGAGCGGGGGGACGGTGCGGGAGTCCGTGCTCTTCCGCCGGGTGCGGGTGAACTCCTACAGCCTGGTGGAGCGCTCCGTCCTCTTTGACGACGTGGAGGTGGGGCGCTACTGCCGCATAAGGAACGCCATCATAGACAAGAACGTGCAGATCCCTCCCCACACCGAGATCGGCTACGACCTGGAGCTGGACCGCGCCCGGGGCTTCACCGTGACCCCCGAGGGCGTGGTGGTGGTGCCCAAGGGCTACCGCTTCTAAGTACCCCACCGCGGCAAAAGCCGCGGTGGGGGCCCCAAAAGAGCTTTCCCACAGCCAAAGCTTGGGCGTCCTGTGTTGCAAAGCCAAGGTGTGGGCACTTAGCCATGGAGAAGCACCCCGGCAAGCTCTTCTACCGCCTTACCCGCTTGAGCCCGGGAGACGAGCTCCCCTTAAGGCGGAAACCCAAGGCCAAGGTCTACGCCAACCCCCTGGAGACCCAGGCCCTGCCCCCTTTCCGCCAGGACGGGGGCCCCCCCTCTTCCGGGCCATGGCCCACTTGAGGCCCCTCCTCCCCGAGGTGGGGGCCTCCCTCACCCTGAAGGACCTTTCCCAGGTCCTCTACCCCCTGGCGGAGCGGGAGGGGCGGCGGGGGTTCCCCTCGGCGGGGGAGGCCTACCCCCTCGAGGCCTACCTGGTGGCCTTCCGGGTGGAGGGGATGTTCCCCGGGGTCTACCACTACTTTCCCAAGGAGCATCAGCTTTTCCAGATCTCCCCCCGGGCCGAGGCGGCCCCGTGGTCCGAGGCCCTCATGGGCCTGGCCCTGGAGAGGGCGGCGGCCCTCCTCGCCTTCACCCTGGTGCCGGAAAGGAGCGAGGCCTTGTACGGCCTCAGGGGATACCGGTATGCTCTTCTAGAGGCAGGCTACGCCGCTTCCCTCGCCTTGCTTGCCGCGGTGGGCCAGGGTCTGGCCGCCTACCCCGCGGAAACCTTCCACGACGAGGAGGTGGCGCGGCTTCTGGGATTGCCGGAGGGAGAGTATCCCGGCGTGGTGCTGGTTCTGGGGCGGTGAGTATTCCGTTATGGGAAGGATTCTCTTGGTGGAGGACGACCCCCAGGTGGGCGAGTTGGTGAAGCGCTTTTTGGAAAAGGAGGGTTTTCAGGTGCGGTGGGCTCGCTTGGGGAGGGAGGCCTTGGACCGGGTCTTTGAGGAGGCGAGGCCCGACCTCGTGGTCCTGGACCGGGGCCTGCCCGACCTCGAGGGCCTGGAGGTGCTTCGGGCCCTGCGGGAGCTGGACCCCCTCCTCCCCGTCCTCCTCCTCACGGGGCGCGCCGACGAGGACAGCCGGGTGGAGGGGCTTCTGGAAGGGGCGGACGACTACCTGGGGAAGCCCTTCTCTCTGAGGGAGCTCCTCGCCCGCATCAAGGCCCTCCTCCGCCGGGCCGGGAAGGAGGGGCGGAGGCGCTTTGGGCCCTTGGAGGTGGACCTGGAGGGGCGGCAGGCCTACCTGGAAGGGGAGCCCCTCAGGCTTTCCCCCACGGAGATGAACCTCCTTCTGGTCTTCGCCCAGGCCCCGGGCCGGGTCTTCACCCGGGAGGAGCTTTTGGAGAGGGTCTGGGGACCCGAGTTTGACGGAAACGAAAGGGTGGTGGACGCTTACATCCGCCTTCTCCGCAAAAAGCTCAAGGACGACCCCCTGGCCCCCCGCTTCATAGAGACGGTGGTGGGCCTGGGGTACCGCTTCCTCGGGGAGGAGTGGAAGCCGTTTTCGTCTACGGGACCCTGAAGCGGGGGGAGAGGAACCACCCCCTGGTGGTCCCTTACCTCCACCGGGTCCTTCCCGGCCTCGTGGAGGGGTTTCGCCTCTACCACCTGCCCCAGGGTCCCCACCGCCCCTACGCCTACCCGGGCATGGTGCCGGGGGAGGGGCGGGTCTATGGGGAGGTGCTTTGCCTCTCTCCTGAGGCCCTTCCTCTTCTGGACGCCCTGGAGGACGAGGGGGAGGCGTACCGGCGGGTGCGGGTGCGGGTGGAGACGGGAGAGGGGCCCCTGGAGGCCTGGGCTTACCTTTACCTGGGGGGCCTCGAGGAGGCCTTGCCCCTTCCCCAGGGGGTCTGGAAGGGGTAGCATGGGCCTTATGCGCGTCCTCCACGTGGCCCCCGAGGCCTACCCCCTGGTGAAGGTGGGGGGGCTTGCCGACGTGGTGGGGGCCCTGCCCAAGGCCCTGAAGCCTTTGGGGGTGGAGGCCGAGGTCCTCCTCCCCTGGCACGGGGGGCTTAAGGCCAAGCGGGTGGGGGAGGTGGCCTTCGCCTTCGCCGGCAGGGAGGAGAGGGCCCCCCTTGGGGAGCGGGTGGAGAGCGGGGTGCGGTTTCTCCTCCTTGGGGTGGAGGGGTTTGGGCGGGACCGGGTTTACGGCTACCCCGACGACGCGGAGCGCTACCTCCGCTTCCTCCTCGCGGCCAAGGAGGTGGCGAGGGGGTACGACCTGGTCCACGCCCACGACTGGACGGCGGCCCTCCTCGCCCTCTACGCCCCCACGGTCTACACCATCCACAACCTGGCCCACCAGGGCCTCGTGGACCCGGGGCTTTTCTTCTCCTGGACCGGGCTTCCCTGGAGCCTCTTCCACATGGAGGCCCTGGAGTTCCACGGCCAGGTGAACCTGATGAAGGGGGGGATCGTCTTCGCCCGCCGGGTGACCACGGTGAGCCCCTCCTACGCCGAGGAGATCCAGACCCCCGAGTTCGGCATGGGCCTGGAGGGGGTCTTGAGGAGACACGCCGGGAAGCTTCGGGGCATCCTGAACGGCCTGGACACGGAGGTTTACGACCCCGCCAAGGACCCCCACCTCCCCGCCCCCTACACCCGGGAGGACCCCTCGGGGAAGGCCCGGGCCAAGGCGGCCTTCCGGGAGAGGACCGGCCTCAGGCCCCCCGTCCTCGCCTACGTGGGCCGGCTGGACTTCCAGAAGGGCCTGGACCTTCTGCTAGCGGCCCTCCCCCGGCTTGGGGAGATGGATTTTCGCCTCTATGTCCAAGGCGTGGGGGACGAGGGGCTTAAGGAGGCGCTCCTCCAGGCGGAGGAGGAAAACCCCGAAGGCCTGCGCTTTTTCCCCGCCTACGACGAGGCCATGGCCCGCCTGGCCTACGCGGGGGCGGAGGCGGTTTTGGTCCCGAGCCGCTTTGAGCCCTGCGGCCTGGTGCAGATGATCGCGAGCCGCTACGGCACGGCTCCCGTGGCCCGGGCGGTGGGGGGGCTCAAGGACACCGTGGAGGACGGGAGGACCGGGGTCCTCTTCCAGACCTACCATCCCGAGGGGCTTCTTTACGGCGTGCTTCGCCTCTTCCGCCTGGGGGCGGAGGAGCTGGGCCTTAGGGCCATGGAGAAGGACTTCTCCTGGGAGGGGCCGGCCCGGGCCTACCTCGAGGTCTACCGGGAGGCCTTGGGCTAGGATGGGGGGCGTGAAGGACCTCGAGGCGGAGGCCCTCTCCGGCGAGGCCCTCCTCCACTTCCAGAGGCTCCTCCGGCGCAGGGACTACGCCGGGGCGCGGGCCTACGCCGAGGGTTTCCCCGAGGGGGAAAGGGAGCGGCTTTTAAGGGGGCTTTCCCTCCTGGAGGAGGACCCCGAGGCCCTGGAGGACCCCCTCTTCGCCGCCGAGAAGGAGGTGGTCCTGGGGGTGAAGGCGGTGCGGGAGGGGAGGCGGGAGGAGGCCCTGGAGCGCTTCCAGAAGGCCCTGGAGCTTGACCCCCTCCACCACCGGGCCCTCACCAACCTGGGGACCCTCCACCTGGAGGCGGGAAAGCTGGAGGAGGCCCTCGCCCTCTACCAGAAGGCCCTGAGGCTTTCCCCCGAGGACCCCCTCCTCCACGAGAACCTGGCCGCCCTTTATAAGCGGAAGGGGGACCTGGACAAGATGGTGGCCCACATGAAGCGGGCGACCCGCCTGAAGATGGCCCCGCCCCCCTCCCTAGACCCCCTCACGGGCAAGCCCAGGCGCCGCTTCCCCGTGCCCCTTTGGGCCTGGCTCCTTCTCCTCGCCCTCCTCGCCTACCTCTTCCTCCATAAGCCGTAGGGCCTGGTCCAGGGCCTTGAGGGAGCGCCCCTCGCTGAGGGTTCTCCGCCAGAGCCTCCCCTTGGGCCTTCCCCGGAAGAGGGTGAGCATGTGCCTAAGGACCGCCCAGGGGGGCGTGCCCTTTAGGGCCTCCTCCTCCAGGTAGGCCCGCATCCTCCGGGCCACCTCGAGGCGGCTTGGGCGGTGGGGGAGGCCGAAGACCCTCTGGTCCGCCTCCTCCAGAATGAAGGGGTCCTCGTAGACCGCCCGGCCCAGCATGGCCCCGTCCACCCGCAAGAGGTGGAGGAGGGCCTCCTCCAGGCTCCGGATCCCCCCGTTGGTGACGAAGGCGAGGTGGGGAAAGTCCTCCTTAAGCCGGTGGACCCAGTCGTGGCGCAGGGGGGGGATCTCCCGGTTCGCCTTCGTGGAGAGGGCGAGGAGGGCGCTCCTCGCGTGGACGACGAAGACCCTCACCCCGGCCTCCGCCATGGCCTCCACGCTTCGGGCAAGCCCCCGGTAGGTCTCCCGGCCTTCCAGGCCCAGGCGCATCTTCACGCTCACCGGCACCTTCACCGCTTCCACCATGGCCCGGAGGATCTCCTGCACTCGGGGGAGGTCCAGGAGGAGGCAGGCCCCGTACCCCCCTTCCTGGGCCTTTTCCGAGGGGCAGCCCAGGTTGAGGTTGATCTCGTCGTACCCCCACGCCTCCCCGATGCGGGCGGCCTCGGCCAGGCTTTCCGGGTCCTTCCCCGCAAGCTGGAGGGCGAGGGGGCGCTCCTCGGGGCGGAAGGCGAGGAGGCGCTCCCGGTTTCCCCTTAGGACCGCCTGGTCCACGGTCATCTCCGTGTAGAGCCTCACCCCCAGGCTCACCTGCCGCACCAGGAAGCGGAAGTGCCGGTCGGTGCGGTCCACCATGGGGGCCACGGAGAGCCTCAGGTCAAGCACCCTTCAGGACCTCCTCGGGGGGGATGGGCTTGGGCTCGCGGAAGCTGATGGCCTCCCACGCTCCTTCCTCCACCACCTCCAGCCCCGGGTGGCGGGTCTTGAGGCGGGCCACCACCCCCTGCACCAGGTCCTCGGGGGTGCTGGCGGCGGAGGTGATCCCCAGGTGGCGCACGCCCTTAAGCCAGGCCTCCTCCAGCTCCTCGGGGCGCTCCAGCCGGTAGGCCCGGCCCACCAGGCTTTGGGCCAGCTCCAAAAGGCGCATGCCGTTGGAGGAGTGGGGGCTCGTGAGGACCAGGAAGGCCTCCACCTTGGGGGCGAGGCGCTTCACCGCCTCCTGCCGGTTCTGGGTGGCGTAGCAGAGGTCCTTCCGGGAGGGGACCACCAGCTTGGGGAAGCGCTTTTTTAAGATTTCTATGGTGGCCAGGGTGTCGTCCACGCTCAAGGTGGTCTGGGTGAGGACCACCACCTTTTCGGGGTCCGGCACCTCCACGGTGCGGGGGTCGGCGAGGCGCGGGTCCTTGCCCACGTGGGTGTGGACCGCCACCAGGAGGGTCCTCTCCGGGGCCTCCCCGTAGGTGCCCTTGATCTCCTGGTGGTCGGCGGAGTCCCCGATGAGGAGGATCCAGTACCCTTCCTTGGCGTAGCGCCTCGCCTCGGTGTGCACCTTGGTCACCAGGGGGCAGGTGGCGTCCAGGACGGTGAGGCCCATCTCCGCCGCCTGCCTGCGGACGGCGGGCGGGTGGCCGTGGGCCGAGAAGACCACGGTGTCCGCGAGGCGCCTCTCTTGCCTGAGCCTCTCCACCTCGGCGAGGTCTTCCACGAAGTGGACCCCCTTGGCCTCGAGGCGCTCCACCACCACCCGGTTGTGGACGATCTCGTGGTAGACCACGAGATCGCCCTTCTCCCTCAGGGCCTCCGCCCAGCGCTCCACCGCCTCTATGGCCATCACCACCCCGGCGCAGAAGCCCCGGGGCCGGGCCAAATAGACCCGCTTAAGCCCCGCCATGCCCCCCATTCTAGGCCCTGGGGTTTCCCCCCTTTGTGGCCCGCGCAAGGACCCTTTCCGCCACTTCCCGGGCGAAGGGGGTCTGGGCCCGCTCCAGGGCCTTTCGGGCGGTTTCCTTGGCCTTGCCCCCGGGCCGGAACCCCTCCTGGGCCCAGGCGAGGAGGGCGAGGGCGGCGGCGGGGAAGGGGAGGCCCTCCCTCTCTAGAAGCCCCAAGGCCTCCCCAAAGCGGTGCAGAGCCTTGCGGTACTCCTCCAAGAGGAGGGCCCGGCTTCCCTCCTGGAAGAGCCGGGCCGCCTCGAGGAGCCCCTCCCCATGCGGCAAGGGCTCTCCCGCCTCCGCCGAAAGGAAGGCCGCCTCCACGAGCCGCTCCAGGGCGAGGGCCCGCTCGGCCTCGGGGAGGAGGGGGGAGTAGTGGGCCTCAAAAAGCGGGGCGAACCAGGAGAGGCGGAGGGGCTTCGTGAGCCGGAAGGTTTCCCCCCGCGCCTCCACCTCCTCCCCCAGGGCCTTGAGGAGAGGGACGAGGCGGGGAAAGCGGGCCCGCACCTCTTCCCGCTTGGCCTCGCCCCGGAGGGCCAGAAAGAAGAGGAAGGCCTCTACTCCCGCCATTCCTCCACTTCCTTGTACTGCACCAGGGCGGCGAAGAGGGGAGAGGGGCCGTCGCTCACGGCGAAGCGTACCTCCACCAGGACCACGTTCTCGGGGAGGGTCTCCACGAAGCGGTTCAGCCTTTCTTGGAATATATCCGGGTCATTCCCGGTGATGACCTTGAAGCGCACTCCCTGCATGGCCCCATTATGCCCGCCGCTCCACCAGGGCGGCGAGGAGGGTGCGGAGGTAGTCCAGGGCCTCCTTTCCCGGGAGGCCCTCCAGGGCGGGGAGGAGGACCTGGAACCCTTCCTCTTGGAGTCTCTTTGCCGTGGTCTTGCTCCAGGAGAGGGCCTCCGAGGCGAGGAGCCTTTCTAGAAGCCAGCGCACTTCCTCCTCGGGCTTCTCCTCCCGGGGGAGGCGGAGGAGGGCCAGGGTCCGGGCCTTTTCCTCGGGAGAGGCCTCCTCCAGGAAGCGGAGGAGGATCAGGGTGCGCTTGCCCTCGTAGAGGTCCCCGGCCCGCTCCTTCCCGTAGGCCTCGTCCCCTTCCAGGTTCAAGACGTCGTCCACGATCTGGAAGGCCATCCCCAGCTTTACCCCCCCCTCCTCGTAGGCGGAAGGCGGGGTCTTCCCGGCGAGGAGGGCCCCGAGGCGCAAGGGGGCCACGGCGGTGTAGTAGGCGGCCTTGTGGGCCACCATATGGAGGTAGTCTTCGGGGCGGAGGTCCAGCCTCCCCTCGAGGGTCCAGAGGAGGTCCAGGTGCTGGCCGTAGGCGGTGCGCCGCACCACCTCGTGGAACTCCAAGAGCACCTCTGGGGGGAGGAGCCCCCGGGCGAGGCCCTCCGCCAGGAGGCCCCACATCTCCCCGTGGAGGGCGTCCCCGGCGTTTAGGGCCAGGGGCATGGGATGGAGGCGGTGGAGGGCGGGGCGGCCCCGGCGCTCCTCGGAGCCGTCCTCTATGTCGTCGTGGACCAGGGCCCAGTTCTGGAAGAGCTCCAGGGCCTCCGCGGCGAGGAGGCCGGCCTCCTCCCCGGCCCCGTGGGCCAGGGCGCTGTAGAAGGTGAGGAGGCCCCTTAGCCTCTTCCCTCCCCGCCTGGGGTAGTCCTGGAGGAGGTCTTGGTAGAGGGGGTCGGGGTGGGCCAGGCGGGCGAGGAGCCTTTCCTGGATGGCCTGACGGACGGCCTCGGGCGCGGGCACCATGCCTTACACTTTAGGCCATGCAGGGCTACGCCCTGGGCCTTTTCGCCCTCAACCTCCTGACGCTTCTTTGGGGCACCACCTTCATCGTGGTGAAGGAGGCCGTGGAGGCCGTGCCCGCAAGCGGCCTGGTCTTCCTCCGCTTCCTGGTGGCGAGCCTTTTCTTTCTGCCCTGGCTCCTCCGCCTGCCCAGGGGGGCCTGGGGACCGGGGATGGAGCTGGCCTTCTGGCTCTTCCTCGGCTACGCCAGCCAGGCCATCGGCCTCCAGTACACCTCCGCCAGCCGGAGCGCCTTCATCACCGCCTTGAACGTGGTCCTGGTGCCCCTCCTCCTCTCCTTGGGGGGAAGGCGGGTGGGGCGGGCGGGAAGGGCCGCCCTCCTGGCCTTTCTGGGGGTGGGGCTTCTCTCCTACGACCCCAGGCAGCCTCCCCTCAACCTGGGGGACCTTTGGACCCTGGCCACGGCGGTGACCTACGCCCTCTACATCGTCCGCCTCGAGGTCCACGCCAAGGCCTTCCCCTCCCTGCCCCTCACCGCGGTCCAGGTGGTGGGGACGGCCCTTCTCGCTGGGCCCTGGGCCTTTTGGGAGGGCGGCCTTTCCTTAGAGGTCCCCTGGGGGGCGGTGCTCTACCTGGGGGTGGCGGCCACGGCCCTCACCACCTGGCTCCAGACCTGGGGGCAGAAGCACGTGCCCGCCCCTCAGGCGGCGGTGCTCTACACCCTGGAGCCCGTCTGGGCCACCCTCTTCGCCTACGTTTTTCTGGGGGAGCGCCTGGGCCTTGCGGGGGTTCTGGGGGCTTCCTTGGTGATCTTCGCCACCCTCCAGGCTATCCGCCGATCCCCAGCATGACCCGCTTGCGCAGGGTGGGGAGGGTGTTGCCAAAGGCGGGCTTGCGGTTCGTGGCGATGAGGATGGCGTCCACCAGGGCCTCCACGGGCTCGGGGGCGGCAAAGGCCCAGGCGATGTCCATCTCCAGGTCGGTGAGGAGGCAGGGCCTGAGCTTCTTGTCCGAGGTGAGGCGGAGCCTGGAGCAGTGGGAGCAGAAGGGCTCCGTCACCGGGTTGATGAAGCCCACCGTGCCCTGGGCCCCGGGGATCTTGAAGACCCGGGCCGGGGAGGTGGGGTCGTGGGGGACGGGTTCCAAGGGGCCGTAGACCGCCTCAATCCGGGCCCGGGTTTCCTTGCCGGGGACGAAGCGGCGGCGGTATTCCTCGGGATCGGAGTTGTCCAAGTGCATGTACTCAATGAAGCGCACGTGGAGGGGGCGGTCTAGGGAAAGCCCCGCCAGGGGCACCACCTCCTCCTCGTTCATCCCCCGGATGACCACGGCGTTGAGCTTCACCGGGTGGAGGCCGAGCTCCAGGGCCTTCTCAAGGGCCTCGAGGACCCTTTCCACCTTCCCCCCGCGGGTGATGCGGGTGAAGACCTCCGGGGTGATGGCGTCCAGGGAGAGGTTCACCCGGTTAAGCCCCGCCTCCACCAACTCCTTGGCCCGCTTGGCGAAGAGGAGGCCGTTGGTGGTGATGGCCACGTCCTCCACCCCTTCCTTCGCCCGGGCCCGGGCGATCATCTCGGGAAGCTCCTTGCGCACCAGGGGTTCGCCCCCGGTGAAGCGGACGGCGGAGAGGCCGAGGAGGGAGGCGGCCTCGAGGAAATGGTCCACCTCCTCCACGGTAAGGGTGCCAGGAGGCTCGGCCATCTCCAGGCCCAGGGGGTGGCAGTAGAGGCAGTGCAGGTTGCACCGGGGAGTGACGGAGATGCGAAGGTCCTTGATCACGCGCCCGTGGTTGTCTAGAAGCTTCACCTTATCCCCCTTTGCCGCCCATCTTAACACCACCGGGGGGAAAGCGAAACCCCCCAGGTTTACATCCTGGGGGGTTTGGGTTTGGAGCGGGAGACGGGACTTGAACCCGCGACCCCGACCTTGGCAAGGTCGTGCTCTACCGACTGAGCTACTCCCGCGAAAGGAAAATCCCCCGCGCCGACCTACTCTTCCGGGACCCTGCGGTCCCAGTACCATCGGCGCTGGCGCGTTTCACTTCCGTGTTCGGAATGGGAACGGGTGGTTCCACGCCGCTATGGGCACGGGGGATTTTGGTGTTTTAGGTTTTCAAAGGGCGCGCGGTGCCTTTAGGGCGGGGGGGACGG
>NZ_JBWGQW010000005.1:0-62238 GCF_056332225.1 Thermus sp.
CCCTAGGAAGGCGGAGGCCGATCCGCTTGAGCTTGGCGTGCCTCGGGGAGACGTCGGCGAGGAGGAAGGGCTCCCCGAGCCCGTCGGAGAGGGAGGCGGTCATGATGGTGGTGGGGAGGTCGTAGGGGCGCTCCATGCGGTAGATGAAGTCGGGGAAGTCCGCCTCCTTCTCAAAGCGCACGCCCTTCGCCTGGGCGTACTCCCGCATCCAGGAGAGGAGCTCCACCCAGGCCTCGTAGAGTTCGCGCTCGGAAGACGCGCTCATGGCCTGAGTATACCCCACTGGGGCGGCGAGGCGCTCAGTAAAGGAACTCCCGGATGTCGTACCGGCCCGCCTTCAGACCCAGGGCCCGGAGGGCCCGCACCCAGGCCTTAAGCTCCCCCTCGAGGTCCTCCAAGGGCGGAAGGCCCAGGCGGGCGTAAGGGGTGTGGGGGTCTTCCTGGAAGGGGGAAAGGTAGACCAGGTCCTCCGGCCCCAAGGGAAGCTCGGAGAGAAGGGCGAGGCTTTCCCGGAAGTGGGCCTCTCGGAAGGGCCTCCCCCCCACACCCACCATGAGGATCACCCCCACGGAAAGCCCGGCTCTCTTCAAGGTCCGCACCAAAGGAAGGGCCTCCTTGGGATGGCCGGGCTTCTGGAGGAGGGCGAGGAGGGGGGCGTGCCCCGTCTCCAGACCGAGGTAGACCCGCCTCAAGCCCAGATCCCCAAGCCTTTCCCACCAGGAAGGGGCTTTCTTCAGGCCGGTGAAGAGGTCCAAAAACCCCATCACGGGCTCCCCGGGGAAGTGGGCCCGCACGAGCTCCAGGAAGGGAAGAAGGGGCTCGGAGAGGGCGAGGGCGTTCCCGTCCGCGAGGAAGACCCCGCGCCGGAGAAGCCTGCCCCGCCCAAGCAGGGCCAAGACGGCCTGGATGTGCTCCCGGAAGGCCTCTGGGCCTCGCTTCTGGAAGGGGCGGTCCTGGTAGAAGCTGCAGAAGGCGCAACGGTTCCAGGTGCACCCCGTGGTGGCCTGGAGGACCACGGAGAGGTAGGCGTCGGGGGGAAGGATGCTTATGGGCCAGGCGTAGGCCCTGCGGTAGGGCGTGGGGTCCAGGAGGCCCTCCGGGGTCCAGCGGAGCACCTCCTCCCGCCTCCTTTCGTCCCGCAGATGGGCCTCGGCCAGGGCCAGGACCTCCCGGTAGACCCCAAGGGCCTCCTCGGGGGCAAGCCTTTTCCGCCTCCGCTCCCCTTCCCGGTAGCGGAGGTGGAGGCTCCCGTCCAGGGCGCGCTTGAAGGTCTCCCCCTCGCGGAAGTAGTGGTAGAGCCTCCCCTCCCGGTCAAAGGAAAGCACCCGGTCCCCCAGGGAGAGGACCGTGGCCTCGGGCCGGAGGAGCTCCATAGGGCTAGAATAAGCCCCGTGGCCGTGGCCGCCCTAAAGGGCCTCCTTCCCCCCGAAGGCTTCGCCCGCCTGACCCCTCTGGGAGGGTTTGAAGCCCGGGTCTACACCGACGGGGAACGGGTCTACAAGGTCTACGGGAAGGAGGAGGCCCACCTGGCGGGCCTCGAGGCCCGCCGTATGGCCCGGGCGGGCTTTGGGGGCCTGGTCCTGGCCGTGATCCAGGGAGAGGAGGGGGGCGTCCTCGTCACCCGCCGCTTCCCCGGGAGGCCCTTCGCCCCCGAGGCCTTCACCCCCAAAACCCTCGCCGCCCTCTCCCACCTCTTCCTCGCCCTCCACCGCCTGCCGGAGCCGGGACGCGTCTCCGAGGAAGAGCTCCTCGCCCGGCTGGAAACCTTCGCCGAAAGCCTGCGGGATGAGCCCGAGGCCCTGGGGCTGATCCAGGCCCTAAGGCGGGAGGTGGCCCTGGCCGTGGGGGCGGAACGCCGCTTCTGCCACCGGGACGCCTGGGCGGGCAACCTCCTGGTGAAGACCCCGGGGGAGGAAGGCCCGGAGGTGTTGCTGGTGGACTGGGTGCGCGCGGGAGGGGACGACCCGGCGAGGGACCTCGCCCTCCTGAAGACGGGAAGCCTGGACCTTCTGGGTGAGGAAAGGGCCCGGGAAGTCCTCTTCCGCCTGGCCCGCCTCTACCCCAGGGAGGTCCGGGAGCGCCTCGCCTTCTACGTCCCCCTCACCTACCTCCACGACCTCCACTGGTTCCGCACCAAGGAACCCCGGGGCTTTGCCCAGGCCCTGGAGGAAAAGCTCCCCAAGGCCCTCGCCTTCTTCCGGGACTTCTTCCCCCGAAGGGGAGCGTGGTAGGCTCTTGCCGATGAGGATCACCCTGGTGGACCACCCCCTGGTCCAGCACAAGCTGGCCCACCTCCGGGACAAGCGCACGGGCCCCAAGGACTTCCGGGAGCTCGCCGAGGAGATCGCCATGCTCATGGCCTACGAGGCCATGCGGGACCTGGAGCTCACCGAAACCACGGTGGAGACCCCCATCGCCCCCGCCCGGGTCAAGGTGCTCTCCGGGAAAAAGCTCGCCCTGGTGGCCATCCTCCGGGCGGGGCTCGTGATGGTGGAGGGCATCCTGAAGCTCGTCCCCCACGCCCGGGTGGGGCACATCGGCCTCTACCGGGACCCCGAGTCCCTAAGCCCCGTGCAGTACTACGCCAAACTCCCCCCGGACATCGCCGAGAGGAGGGTCTTCCTCCTGGACCCCATGCTGGCCACCGGGGGAAGCGCGAGCCGCGCCCTTTCCCTCCTCAAGGAGAAGGGAGCCACGGGCGTCAAGCTCATGGCCATCCTCGCCGCCCCCGAGGGCCTGGAGCGCATCGCCAAGGACCACCCGGACACCGAGGTGGTGGTGGCGGCCATAGACGAGCGCCTCAATGACCACGGCTACATCGTCCCCGGGCTTGGCGACGCCGGGGACCGGATCTACGGGACCAAATGATGGAGCTCCTCAAGCGCCTAGGCATCGCCGACCCTCTAGGGCCCGGATGGCTCACCGTGGCCTTCGCCTTCCTCCTGGCCCTCTTCTTCACCTGGCGCTTCCTTCCCCAGGTGCGCCGCTTCGCCCTGAAGGTGGGCTGGGCCGACCTGCCCAACGAACGGCGCCTCAACCGGGAGCCCCTCCCCAACGCCGGGGGGCTTGCCCTCTACGCCGGGGTGGTCTTGGCCCTGGTGGTGGCGGCCTTCCTAAGGCCCATCCTGGTGGAGAAGGTCCTCATCCAGATCCTGGCCATCCTCCTCGGGGGGGCCTGGCTCGTGCTGGTGGGCTTCATTGACGACCAGTTCGGCCTGCCGCCCCTCTTCCGCCTCTTCGTCCAGACCCTCTCCGCCCTCCTCCTCGTGGCCGTGGGGGTGCGCTTTGAGGCCGCCTTCGGCACCCCCTTGGACCCGGCCTTGGGGCTTTTCCTCACCTGGCTCTGGGTGGTGGGAATCACCAACGCCCTAAACCTCATGGACGGCCTGGACGGCCTCGCCGGGGGCATCGCCTTCATCAGCGCCATGAGCCTCCTCTTCGTCTCCGCCCAGTTCCCCTTTTGGGCGGCGGGCACCCTGGTGCTTTCCGCCCTGGCGGGGGCCTCCTTGGGCTTCCTGCGGCACAACCTCCACCCAAGCCGCATCATCCTGGGGGACGCCGGGGCCTACTTCCTGGGCTACACCCTGGCCGCCACCGCCCTCCTCGGCAACCTCAAGCTCACCACCTTCCTGGGCCTCCTCCCCCCGGCCCTCTTCCTCCTCCTCCCCATCCTGGACACCACCCAGGTGGTGGTGCGGAGGCTCCTTAGGGGCCAGAACCCCCTCGCCACCCCCGGCAAGGACCACATCCACCACCGCCTCCTGGCCCGGGGGCTTTCCCAGAGGCGGGTGGCCTTCCTCCTCTGGGGGGCGGCCCTCCTCTTCAACCTCCTCGCCATGGTCTACCTCAGGGTGCCCTGGGAGGCCGTCTTGGCGAGCCTTCTCGCCACCTTGTTTGGCCTTTCCTGGGTCACCTACCGGAGGCTTCGGGCCCTTTGGAGGGGCGAATGAAGCGCGTGGTCCTCGCCTTCGGCACCCGGCCCGAGGCCACCAAGATGGCCCCCGTGTACCTGGCCCTGAAGGCCATGCCCTACATCAAGCCCCTCGTCCTCCTCACGGGCCAGCACCGGGAGCAACTCCGGCAGGCCCTCTCCCTCTTCGGCATCCAGGAGGACCGGAACCTGGACGTGATGCAGGAGCGCCAGGCCCTTCCCGACCTCGCGGCCCGCATCCTCCCCCAGGCGGCCAGGGCCCTCAAGGAGATGGGGGCGGACTACGTCTTGGTCCACGGGGACACCCTCACCACCTTCGCCGTGGCCTGGGCCGCCTTCCTGGAAGGAATCCC
Source organism: Thermus sp. (assembly GCF_056332225.1). Classification (NCBI taxonomy): domain Bacteria; kingdom Thermotogati; phylum Deinococcota; class Deinococci; order Thermales; family Thermaceae; genus Thermus; species Thermus sp. The sequence goes on from NZ_JBWGQW010000005.1 coordinate 4,285, forward strand.
GGTGGGCCACGTGGAGGCGGGCCTAAGGAGCGGCAACCTCAAGGAGCCCTTCCCCGAGGAGGCCAACCGCCGCCTCACCGACGTCCTCACCGACCTGGACTTCGCCCCCACCCCCCTCGCCAAGGAGAACCTCCTTAAGGAGGGGAAGCGGGAGGAGGGGATCCTGGTCACGGGCCAGACCGGGGTGGACGCCGTGCTCCTCGCCGCCAAGCTCGGGCGGCTTCCCGAGGGGCTTCCCGAAGGGCCCTACGTCACCGTGACCATGCACCGCCGGGAGAACTGGCCCCTCCTTTCCGGCCTCGCCCAAGCCCTAAAAAGGGTGGCCGAGGCCTTCCCCCACCTCACCTTCGTCTACCCCGTGCACCTGAACCCCGTGGTGCGGGAGGCGGTCTTCCCGGTGCTTAGGGGGGTGAGGAACTTCGTCCTTCTGGACCCCCTGGAGTACGGCCCCATGGCCGCCCTCATGCGGGAAAGCCTCCTCCTCGTCACCGACTCCGGGGGCCTCCAGGAGGAAGGGGCCGCCTTAGGGGTGCCCGTGGTGGTCCTGAGGAACGTCACGGAGAGGCCCGAGGGCCTAAAAGCCGGGATCCTCAAGCTGGCGGGCACGGACCCCGAAGGGGTCTACCGGGTGGTGAAGGGGCTTTTGGAAAACCCGGAGGAGCTTGAGCGCATGCGGCGGGCCAAGAACCCCTACGGGGACGGGAAGGCGGGGCAGAGGGTGGCGAGGGGGGTGGCCTGGCGGCTTGGGCTCGAGCCTAGGCCCGAAGACTGGACCCCCTAGGCCAAGAGCGGAGCTGGTAAAGGCCCACGAGGAGGACCATCCCCCCGAGGGCCAGGGCGGCGCGCCGCCCTCCCAAGAGCTCAAAGAGGAGCCCCGTGAGGTAGGCCCCCAAGGGCCCGGTGCCCAGCATCACCAGGCTGTAGACCGCCATGACCCGGCCCCGCAAACGGTCGGGCACGGAGAGCTGGACCAGGGTGTTGGCGTTGATGAGAACGGAGATCATCCCGAAGCCCCCCAGGGCCAGGAAAAGGGGCACGGCGGGGGCCGGGGCGAAGAAGAGGCCCAGGTGGGCCAGGGCCAGGGCGAAGACCCCGAGGAGGAGCCTTGGGGGCCTCGGCCTCCCGGTGAAGGCCATGATCAGGGCGGCGAGGATCGCCCCCACGCCCACGCTGGAGAGGAGGAAGCCATAGCCCGTGGCGGAAAGCTCGAGGACGAGCCGGGCGTAGGCGGGGACCAGGGTCTGGAAGTTCATGCCGAGGAGACTCGCGAAGAGGACGAGCCCCACCACCCGGCGCACCAGGGGGTGGCCCAGGACGAACCCCACCCCCTCCAGGGCCTCCCGCCACCAGCGCCCATCCCCCTCCTCCCCTCGAGGCCCCGGGGCGAGGCGGCGGAGGACGAGGAGGAGGGGAAGGAAGGAAAAGGCGTTGGCGAGGTAAGCGGCCCCCACGCCGTAGAAGGCGATGAGGAAGCCCGATAGGGCGGGTCCCAGAAGGCGGCTCGTGTTGAAGCCGAAGGAGTTCAGGGCGATGGCCCCGGGGTAGCGCTCCCGGCCCGCCAGTTCCACGGTGAAGCTTTGGCGCACGGGCTGGTCCATGGCGTTCAGGGCCCCGTAGAGGAAGGCGAAGAGGAGGACGTGCCCGTAGCGCACCCACCCCGTGAGGGTGAGGAGGGCCATGAGGAGGGCGAGGAGCATCATCCCCCCCTGGGTGAAGAGGAGAAGGTTCCGCTTGGGGTAGCGGTCCGCCAGAACCCCGGCGGGAAGCGAGAAAAGGAGGGAGGGGAGGAACTGGAGGGCCACCACCAGGCCGAGCCGCTCGGCGCTCCCCGTGAGGAGGAGGACCAACCACCCCTGGGCCGCGGACTGCATCCAGGTACCCATCTGGGAGGTGAAGAGGGCCAACCAGTAGGCGCGGTAGCGGGGGTCCCGAAGGAGGGCCAGGGCCAGCACCCTCCCATGGTACGACTGACCGCCCAGTCATGCCCCGGGCCACCCCCCGCCTTGACAGGCCCCCAGGACCAGGGTAGGGTATAAGCGCAAAAGTATGCGGGAGGTGAACGCGATGCGGAAAAGCCTTATCCTGCTGGCCTTGTCCCTCACGGCCCTGGCCCTAGGCCAGAAGCCCAAGGTGGTCATCGGCACCGGAAGCACCGGCGGGGTCTTCTTCTACTACGGCACCGCCATGGCCGACATCCTCAACAAGGCCGGGGCGGTGGAGGCCCAGCCCGTGCAGACCGGGGGCTCCTACGACAACCTGCAGCTTCTCCGCGACCGCACCAACCCCCAGGGGAACACCTTCTACTGCGCCCTCACCACCACGGACTCCGCCTACGTGGCCTACACCGGGGAAGACCCCCGCTTCAAGGAAAAGCCCGCCAAGAGCCAGCGGGTGCTCTTCTACATGTACCCCTCCTTCATCCACCTGGTGACCTCGGAGAAGACGGGCATCAAGCTGGTGCAGGACCTAAAGGGCAAACGGGTCTCCACGGGTCAGCCCGGCTCCAGCACCGAGAACCTGGCCCTCCTCGTCCTCCAGGGGGCCGGGGTGAAGCCCGAGTCCTTCGCCAAGCGGGAGCGCCTCCCGGTGGCCGAGGCGGCCAAGGCCCTGGCCGAGGGCACCCTGGACGCCTTCTTCTGGGTGGGGGGTCTACCCACCAGCTCCATCGTGGAGCTCTCCCAGACCCTGGCCCGCAAGGGGGACCGGATCTACCTGGTGCCCATAGACCCCAAGAGCACCACGGCCCAGGTGGTCCTGAAGCGCTTCCCCGGCCTGGTGGACACCTACAAGGTGCCCAAGAGCGTCTACAACACCCGGACCGACGTGCCCGGCCTGGCCACGGGCAACATCGTGGTCTGCCCGGAAAGCCTCCCCGAGGAGGCGGCCTACGCCATGGTGAAGGCGGTGTTTGACAACCTCCAGACCCTGAGGACCGCCGTGGCCGCGGCCAAGGACACGAGCCTCGAGGCCACCGCCCGCCTCTACGGCAAGCTCCCCATCCCCTTCCACCCCGGGGCGGAGCGCTACCTGAAGGAAAAGGGCCTTCTTAAGTAAAAAGCCGCACGAGCCCGGGGTCGGGAAACCCCCGGACCCCGGGCCTTCTTGGAGAACCCCATGGAACTGGAACGCCCGGCCTCACCCCCCACCCCCCTCGCCCGCCTCACCGACTGGGTCCTGGCGCTGGGGGCCCTCTTCAGCCTGTACCTGGTCCTCCACCCCTTCACCCCCCTTTCCCGGGCCGAGATCCCCATCCTGGACCAAGTACAGTTACAGCGAAGCACCCATGTTCTCTTCCTTCTCCTTGGCGCTTACTTGGTAAGTTTCTACTCGCCGAGGAAGCGCACCCCCGGGGCCTGGGTCTACTTCCTCTTCAGCCTCGTGCCCCTCTACAACTTCCTCTTCCCCAACATCCCCATGCCCCTCGCCCCCAAGCTCACCGGCCTCCTCTACTGGGGCGTGGCCGTCCTCCCCGCCCTCCTCCCAGGTCTCAAGCGCCCCGCCGACCTCCTGGCGGTCCTCCTTGCCCTTTTCCCCACCCTGTACCAGCTCCGCTACTTTGAGGAGCTGGTCTACCGGGCGGTCTTACCCGAGCCCTGGGACATGGCCATGTCCTTCGGCCTCATCATGCTGGTCCTGGGAGCGGTCTACCGCCTCTTGGGCCCGGTGATGCCCGTCTTGGTCCTCTTCTTCTTCAGCTACAACCTCTACGCCGACCTCTTCCCCGGGGCCTTTAGGGGAAGCCGCCAGGGCATTGACCTCCTCCTGGGCAAAACCTTCAACGAGACGGAAGCGGGCATCTACGGCCTCATCACCGGGGTCTCCGCCAAGTACCTGGTCTACTTCACCCTCCTTTCCGGCATGATCGCCGCCTTGGGCCTGGGCAAGGTGGTGGCCAACCTGGCCCTGGCCCTGGTGGGCAAAAGCCCCGCCACCCCGGGGCGGGTCACGGGCATCGCCAGCGTCTTCATGGGCATGTTCTCCGGAAGCGGGGCCGCCGACACCCAGTTCGTGGCCGCCCTGACCAAACCCCTCTACGAGCGGGCGGGCTACGACCGCCTCGTCGCCGCCGGGCTCGTGGCCACCGCCGGCACCATCGCCCTCATCACCCCGCCCGTTTTGGGCTCCATCGCCTTCATCATGGTGGAGATTCTGGAAATCCCCTTGCTGAAGGTGATCGTCATGACCATCGGCCCCGCCCTCCTCTACCTCACCACCGTGCTGGCCTTCAACGAGTTCTACGCCCGGAAGATGGGGCTCAAGCCCGTGGCCCCCGAGCTCGGCATGAGCCGCGGGGCCTACATCCTGCGCTACGGCTTCATCTTCCTGCCCATCCTGCTCATCGTGGCCATGCTCTACCTAGGCTACGAGGTGCGCACCGCCGCAAGCCTCGCCCTGGTCCTCTTCGTGGCCCTGGCCTACCTGGACCCCACCCTGAGGCCCAAGGGCCTCGGTCCCCTCTTCCAAGGGCTCGCCGATGGCTTCCGCACCCTGCTTCCCATCGGCACCGCCGTCACCGCCGCCAACCTCATCTTCGCCAACATGGTGATCTCCGGGCTGCCCTCCAAGTTCAGCCAGCTTTTGCAGCAGGTCTCCGGGGAAAGCCTTCTCCTCGCCACCCTCATCACCGCCCTCTTCAGCCTGGTGCTGGGAATGGGCGTTCCCCCCACGGCCACCTACGTCCTCACCTCCGCCCTCACCGCCCCCGCCATCATCGCCTTGGCGGTGAAGAACTTCACCGCGGAAGGCCTGAGCCCGGAGGCCGCCCAGAAGGCCGCCCTCCTCGCCACCCACATGTTCCTCTTCTACTACGCCGTCCTGGCCGACGTGACCCCGCCCGTGGCCCTCTCCGCGTACGCCGCCGCCAGCGTCTTCGGCACCAACCCCCTGCAGACCGGGGTCTACGCCGCCCGGGTAGCCCTTTCCAAGTACCTGGTGGGCTTTTTCTTCCTCCTGACCTACTCGGGCTCGGCCCTCCTCATCGCGCCCGTGCTGGAGACCGCCCCTCCTGAAGAGGCCTGGGCCCTCATCCTCTGGCGCTTCCTGGCGGTGGGCGCAGGAGTGATCTACCTCTCCGCCTCAGGCGCCGGGTACACGAGAAGACCCCTAGAGCGCTGGGAGGCCTGGGCCTTGGGGATCCTAGCCGTTCTCCTCTTCGTGCCCCAGCCCTACCTGAACCTGGCCGCCTTCCTCCTGGGCCTCCTCTTCTTCCGCAAGGGCTTGACGGGAAAGCCCAAAGGGGCTTAGGGTAGGGCCGAAAGGAGGAAAGGGATGAAGCGAGCCCTGCTGGCCCTTTTGGCCCTGAGCGGTCTGGCCCTGGCCCAGAAGCCCAAGGTGGTCATCGCCACCGGAGGGGTGGGCGGGGTCTACTTCTACTACGGCACCGCCCTGGCGGAGATCCTGACCAAGGCGGGGGTGGCCGAGGCCCAGGCCATCCAGACCGCCGCCTCCATTGACAACCTCCTCCTCCTGGAAAACCGCACCGGGGGCGGCACCTACTACTGCGCCACCGTCCTGCCCGACTCCGCCTACCTGGCCTACACGGGCGCCCACGAGCGCTTCCGGGAAAAGCCCGCCAAGAGCGTGCGCATCCTCTTCGCCATGTACCCCAACTACCTCCACCTCGTCACCCGGGAGGGAAGCGGTATCCGCGTGGTGCAGGACCTCAAGGGCAAACGGGTCTCCACCGGGGCCCCAGGCTCGGGCACCGAGGTGGAGGCCCTCCTCGTCCTCCAGGCGGCGGGGCTTTCCCCCAAGGACTTCGCCAAGCAGGAGCGCCTGGGGGCCCAGGAGAGCGCAAACGCCTTAGCCGAGGGCAACCTGGACGCCTTCTTCTGGTCGGGTGGCCTGCCTACCGGGGCCGTCACCGAGCTCTCCACCTCCCTGGCCCGCAAGGGGCAGCGGATCTACCTGGTGCCCATAGACCCCAAGAGCACCGTGGCCCAGACCTTCCAGAAGCGCTTCCCGGGGCTCGCCGGGCCCGGGGTCATCCCCAAAGCGGTCTACGGGGCCCGCGCCGACACCCCCACCCTCACCTTCTGGAACCTCTTCGTCTGCCCCGCGAGCCTCCCCGAGGAGGCCGCCTACGCCCTCACCAAGGCCACCTTTGAGAACGTCCAGGCCCTGCGCCAAGCGGTGGCCGCGGCCAAGGACACCACCCTGGAAAACGCCGTGCGCTTCGTGGGCGGCGCCATTCCCTACCACGAGGGGGCGCTCCGCTACTTCCGCGAGGCCGGGGCCCTGAAGTAGCCCCCGCCGGGATGGGGCCCCGCGGGGCCGAAGGATGCCGGAGGGAAAGGTGGCCACCCCGGGGAAGGCCCTTTGGCTCCTCCTCCTCGCCCTCTCCCTGGTGCGGGTGGTGGAGGTGGAGGGCGGAGGCCAGAGGGCCTACCTGGCTCTCTTCCCCTGGGAGGAGGCCCGGGTGGAGTTCCTGAACTCGGTGACGGGGAGGCCCGTCCTCCTGGAGTTCCGCCCCCTCTTCCGCTTCCAGGACTTCCGGGCCTATACCGATCCCGAGACCGAGGCCTACTACACCGGCGGGGTCTACCCCTGGAACCAGGCCCTGGCCCGGGAGCGGAGGCGGGAGCTCGTCTACTGTTCCGAGCTGGGCCTGGCCCTAAGGCTCGGAGGGCGCTGGTTCCGGGCCCAGGAGGGGTGCCTGCGCCTCCGCCTGCTCTTTCCCCCCTAGCGCAACACCTGGGGCACGACCCGAAGGGTGAGGGTCTTCCCCTGGCGCCAGACCTCGAGGGCCACCGCCTCTCCCGGCTTCTTGGCGTAGAGGACCTGCCGGAGCTGGGCGATGGAGGTGAGGGGAACCCCATCCGCCTCCAAGAGGACATCCCCGTCTACGCCCACCTGCAGGGTCTCCCCCGTGGGGAGCTGGAGGTAGGCAAAGCGGCTTGGGGCCTTGAGGCCCGCCCTTTGGGCAGGGCTATTGCCCTCCACCTCCTGGACCATGAGGCCAGCCTCGGGCAGGCCGTACTGCTTGCGGAGCCTTTCAGGGTAGAGGGAGAGGGGGATGAGGGAAACCCCGAGACGGGGGCGGCTTCTCACGATCGCCTCGGCGGTGAGGGTCTTCCCCGCCCTAAGCTCGGGCAGGTACTGCTTCACCAGGTTGATGGGGAGGGCGAACCCCACCCCGGCGAACTGGGCGGCCCCGAACTGGCCCGTGGGGGTGAAGATGGCGGTGTTGATGCCGATGACCTCGCCCCGGGAGTTGAGGAGGGGCCCCCCGGAGTTGCCGGGGTTGATGGCGGCGTCCGTCTGGATCACCTGGGGCACCAGGCCCGACTCGTCCCCGATGGCCCCGGGGTTTTCCCGGATGGCGGAGACGATCCCCTGGGTCACGGTGAACTCCAGGCCGAAGGGGTTCCCCATGGCGATGGCCTTCTGGCCCACGCGGATCCGGTCCGAGTCCCCCAGGACCAGGGGGACGAGCCGCTCCTTCGGGGCGTCCACCTTGAGGAGGGCCACGTCCAGGGGCGGGGCCGCCCCCACCAGGCGGGCCCGGTACTCCTTGGGGTCGTTGTGGAACTTTACCGTGATCTGGCTCGCCCCCTCCACCACGTGGTAGTTGGTGAGGATGTAGCCCTCCTTATCAATAACGAACCCGGAACCCGTCCCCTGCTGGGGAGGGGCCTGCAGGAAGGGGGCGAAGAACTCAAACCCTGGAGGGAGCGGGACGCTTTGCGGCCGGGTGACCACGGAGACGTAGACCACCCCGTCCCCGTAGCGCTCCACGATCTCCACGGTGTTCCGCTCGTACTCCAGAAGACCCCCGTCCGCCGGGGGCGGAGAGGTCTCGGAGCGAGGGGTCTGGCCCTGGGAGAGGCCCCACCAGAGCACCGCCCCGGCCATCACCGAGAGCACCAGAAACCCCACGAAGGAACGGCCCAGGTTCATGCGCCACCTCCTGGCCCTACCTTACCCCCGCTCCGTTAGGCGGCGATTAGACGAAGACCACGGTGCGGTTCTCGTGGACGAGGATGCGGTCCTCGAGGTGCCAGCGCACCGCCCGGGCTAGCACGGTGCGCTCAAGCTCCTGGCCCAGCCTCTTCATCTCCCGCACCGAGTGCCGGTGGGAGACCCGGACCACGTCCTGCTCAATGATGGGCCCCTGGTCCAGCTCCTCGGTCACGTAGTGGGCCGTGGCCCCGATGAGCTTCACCCCCCGCTCGTAGGCCTGGCGGTAGGGGTTCGCCCCGGCGAAGGCGGGGAGGAAGGAGTGGTGGATGTTGAGGATGCGCATGGGGTAGCGCTCCACGAAGCCGGGAGAGAGGACCTGCATGTAGCGGGCGAGGACCACGAGCTCCACTTGCTCCTCCTCCAAAAGGGCGAGGATCCTCTCCTCCGCCTCCTCTTTGCGCCCCTTCTCCACGGGCACGTGGTGGTAGGGGACGCCGAAGCGCTCCACCTCCTCCTCGTGGTCGGGGTGGTTGGAGACCACGAGGCGGAGCTCCATGGGAAGCTCCCCCACCCGGTAGCGCCAAAGGAGCTCCAAGAGGGCGTGGGCCGGCTTGGAGACCAGGATGGCGGTGCGCTTCCTCTCCGAGGCGAAGGCCAGGCGCCAGTCCATCCCGAAGCGGCCCGCCACCACCTCCTGGAAGGCCCTTTCCAGGGCGGGGCGGGCCAGGTCCAGGTGGGAGGCGGTGAAGGCCACCCGCATGAAGAAGGTCCCCCCCTCGGGGTCGGTGGAGTGCTGTTGGAGGTCGGTGATGTTGGCCCCGTGGGCGTAGAGGAAGCCGCTGACGGCGGCCACGATGCCGGGGCGGTCGGGGCAGGTGACGAGAAGCCGCGCCTCCTCCATGGGGGCTACTATATCCCCATGGAAACCAGGACCACGGACCTCTCGGACCTCTACCCGGAAGGGGAAGCCCTCCCCATGGTCTTCAAAAACTTTGGCGGCAGGGCCCGTTTCGCGGGGCGGGTCAGGACCCTCGAGGTCTTTGAGGACAACGCCTTGGTGCGCAAGGTCCTGGAGGAGAGAGGAGAAGGCCAGGTCCTCTTCGTGGACGGAAAAGGCTCTTTGCGCACGGCCCTCCTCGGGGGCAACCTGGCCCGCCTGGCCTGGGAAAAGGGGTGGGCCGGGGTGGTGGTCCACGGGGCGGTGCGGGACACGGAGGAACTCAGGGAGGTCCCCATCGGCATCCTGGCCCTGGCCGCCACCCCCAAAAAAAGCGCCAAGGAGGGCAAGGGAGAGGTGGACGCGCCCCTTACGGTTCTCGGGGCGCGGGTGCTTCCGGGAAGCTTTCTCCTAGCCGACGAGGACGGGATTCTTCTCCTCCCCGGGCCCCCGAGCGGCGCCCAAAGCGGCGGATGAGGTCCTCCTCGGTGAGGGCCAAGAGCACCGGCCTCCCATGGGGGCAGACCCAGGGGGTCTCGCAGGCGAGGAGGGCGTCCAGCAGGGCCTGGCCCTGGGCCTGCCCCAAGGGGTGGCCCGCCTTGAGGGCGGGCAGGCAGGCGAGCCGGGCGAGAAGCCCCCGAAGGCTCCCTCCCTCGCCCCGCAGGGCCTCCTTGAAGACCTCGGGGAGCAAAAGGGGGTAGGGGTGGAGAAAAGGAGGCGCCTCCAGAAGGCGGACCCTCAGGGGCCCGAAGGGCTCGTAGGCGAAGAGCCGCCCCTCCATCCCCTGGCCCAGGCGCTCCGCCTCTCCGGGAGAGAGCTCCACCAAAACCGGGTACGGGAGAGGGGCCAGGCCCTCGGCCTGAAGGCGCCGCCTGAGCTCCTCAAAGAGCACCCGCTCGTGGGCGGCGTGCTGGTCCACGATGTAGAGGGTGCCCTCCCCCTCCGCCAGGAGGTAGCTCTCCCGGAACTGGGCGAGGAAGCGGAGCCGGGGAAGGCCGGAAGGGGTGGGCGGGGGGAGGGGAAGAAGGGGCTTGGGGTCGGGGAGGAGGCGGGCCAGGTTTTTCCGGCCCAGGGCCTCCCTAAGGGCTTCCTCCACGAAGGCCTCCGCCTCGGGCTCCAGGGAAACCTCCTCCTTGCGGGCATCCAAGCGGAGGCGGAAGGCGGAAGGGGGAAGCCTGAGGTTTAGGACCCCCACGGGGAAATGCCCCTCGGGGAGGAGCTCCCGGTAGGCCCGGCGCACGGCCTTGAGAAGCCCTGGAGGAAAGGCCACGGGGCGGCCGTTCACCGAAAGGAAGAGGGCGTCTTCCCGGGCGCGGGAAACCTGGGGGCCGGAAAGGAGCCCCACCAGGGCCCACTCCCCCGCCTCGGCCTCCACGGGGAAAAGCCTCTCCGCCAAGACCCTACCGAAGGCAAGCCGGGCCGCCTCCACAAGCCCCGCCCCCGGGAAGAGGAGCCTCGCCTCCCCCTCCACGAAAAGGGCCAGGGAGAGGTGGGGGTGGTGGAGGAGGTAGCGCCTGAAGAGCTCCAAAACCCCCCGGACCTCCCCTTTGGGGTCCCGTCCCTCGCCCCCGAAGAGGCCCAGGACCTCCACCCGGGTACCTGGGGGGGCGGGGCCCTCCTTCACCTCCACCCGCTCCCCCTTCACCCAAAGGAGGCCGCCGCCAAGCTGCTTCCGGGGCCGGGAGCGGATCTTGAGCGTGGCCGCCTGCCTCAGGGCGTAGAGGGCCTGGCCGCGGAAGCCCAGGGTGCGGATCCTCCCGGGGTCCTGGAGCTTGCTGGTGGAGAAGGGCTCCACGGCGAGGGGGAGGTCTTCCAGGGGAATCCCTTCCCCGTCGTCCTCCACCACGAGCCTTTCCAGCCCCCCGCCCAAGAGCTCCACCCGCACCCTCCTGGCCCCCGCGTCCAGGGCGTTTTCCAAGAGCTCCCGCACGGCGTCCCGCACGGAAAGGAGGACCTCTCCCCGGGCGAGGAGGCCCCTAAGCTCCGGGGGCAGGGGGCGGATCACCCCTTCATGCTACCCAAGGGGGCGCCGAGGGCCAAGGCCCGTAGCTCGTGGAGGAGCCTCAGGGCCTCGAGGGGGGTGAGGCGGTCGGGGTCTAGGGCGAGGAGGCGCTCCAAGACCTCCTCCAGGGCGCCCTCCCGCCTCGCGGCCATGGCCTGGAGGAGGGCCTTGGCCCGGGCCACCACCCCCTCCGGCAGGCCCGCCAGGGCCGCCACCTCCACCCCGTAGCTCTTGGAGGCGGGCCCGGGAAGGACCTGGTGGTAGAAGACGAGCCCCCCCGCCTCCTCCTTGGCGGCCACGTGCAGGTTCTTGAGCCGGGGGAGGGCGAGGGCGGTGAGCTCAAAGTAGTGGGTGGCGAAGAGGGCGTAGCACCGCCGCTCGTGCAGGGCCTCGGCCAAGGCGGTGGCGATGGCCACCCCGTCCAGGCTGCTCGTGCCCCGGCCCACCTCGTCTAGGAGGACCAGGCTCCTCTCCGTGGCCTCCTTGAGGACGAGGGCCACCTCCTCCATCTCCACCATGAAGGTGCTCTTCCCCCCGGCGAGGTCGTCGGAGGCCCCGATCCTCGTGTAGATGCCGTCAAAGAGGGGAAGATGGGCCTCCTCCGCGGGCACGAAGCTCCCGATCTGGGCGAGGAGGGCGATGAGGGCGGTCTGGCGCAGGAAGGTGCTCTTCCCCGCCATGTTGGGCCCGGTGACGAGGACGAGCTCGTGGGCCATCTCCAGGTCGTTGGGGACGAACTCCGCGCGGCGCTCCACCACCGGGTGGCGCCCCGCCCTTATGCGAAGCCTCTCCCCGAAGCGGGGCCGGGTGTAGCCGTAGCGCACCGCCACCTCGGCGAGGGCGGCAAAGACGTCCAGCTCGGCGAGGATGCGGGCGGCCTCCCTCAAGGCCTCCGCCTCCTTCCTCGCCCTCTCCCTGAGGGCGAGGAAGACCTCCTCCTCCCGCCTCTTGATCAGGGCCTCGAGGCGGTAGAGCTCCCGCTCCCGCTCCTTCATCTCCGGCAGGGTGTAGCGCTGCCGGTCCTTGAGGGTCTGGACGGGGCGGTACTCCTTGGGCACCTCTTCGTAGTAGGGGCGGGTCACCTCCAGGTAGTAGCCGAAGACGGCGTTGTACCCCACCTTGAGGGTGGGGATGCCCGTCCTCTCCTTCTCCCGGGCCTCGAGGTCCAGAAAGTAGGCCACCCCCTCGGCGTGGGCCCGCCTCAGGGCGTCCAGGTCGGGGTCGTACCCCTCCCGGATGAGCCCCCCCTCGGAGACCTTGAGGGGCGGGTCCTCCACCAGAGCCACCCTGAGCTCCTCAAGCAGGGCCGAGAGGTCGGGAAGCCCCGCCTCCTCCCCCAAAAGGCCCCCAAGCTCGGGGAGGATCTCCAGGCTCCGGCGGAGGGCGGCGAGGTCTTTGGGGCTCGCCCGGCCGAGCTCAAGCCGGGTGGCCAGGCGCTCCAAATCCGCGAGGCGGAAGAGGAGCCGCCGCACCCCCTCCCTCAGGGCCCCCTCCCGCACGAAGCGCTCCACCCGGTCAAGCCTCGCCTCCAGGGGGCCCCTTTCCAGGAGGGGGTGGCGGAGCCAGGCCTGGAGGAGCCTGCGGCCGGGCGCGGTCCTGGTCTCGTCCAGCACGGAGAAGAGGGTGTCCTGCCCCCTTAGGGGTTCAAAGACCTCGAGGGCCTTCAGGCTCGCCTCGGGCAGGCGCACGAAGGCCCCGGGGTCGTAGAGGCGGAAGGGCCGCACGCTCAAGGCCCCCCCCTGGGTGGCCCGGGCGTAGGCGAGGAGCGCCCCCTGGGCCCGCCTCAGGGCCAAGGGCCCCTCCCCTTCCGGCGCGAAGGGGGCCTCGGAGAGCATCACGGGAAAGCGCTTGCGGAACTCCTCCAGGAAGGCCCCGTTTTCCCGAAGCTCCGGGGCGAGGAGGACCTCGGCGGGCCGGTGGCGGAAAAGCTCCTCGTATAGGGCGCTTTTGCTCTTGAGGAGCGTCCCCTTGAACTCCCCCGTGGAGACGTCCAAAAAGGCCAGCCCCCACCCGTCCCCCGTGGCGACGGCGGCCAGGTAGTTGGCCTCCCGGGGAAGGAGGGCCTCCTGGGTGAGGGTCCCCGGGGTGAGAAGCTGGGTCACCTCCCGCCGCACCAGGCCTTCCGCCTCCTCGGCGGGCTCCACCTGGTCCGCCACCGCCAGGCGGAAGCCCATCTTGAGGAGCCTCTCGGCGTAGGCGTCAAAGGCCCTTATGGGGATCCCCGCCATGGGGGTGGTGAAGTCCTTGCTGGTCTTGTGGGTGAGCACCAGGCCGAGGGCGCGGGCGAGGCGCTCCGCGTCCTCCCCGAAGCACTCGTAGAAGTCCCCCACCTGGAAGAGGAGAAGGTAGTCGGGGTAACGGTCCCTCAGCTCCACGTACTGCTGGAGGAGGGGGGGTAGGGGACCCGGGCCTTCGCCCTTCAGCACGCCTTCCATGTTACGCGCCCGCCCCCGGGCCCCGCCATACTTCCACCTGCCGCCCTCGAGGGGACCGCCTCTATTGGGGACAAAAGTCCCTATACCCCTGGCTTGACGGGCATAGCGCCTTGGGTTAACCTCCCTCTTAGAGGGGAAAAACTCCTCACCCAGCGGAGGTAGCCATATGGAGAAGATGGACCGGAGGCAAACGCTAAAGCTCATGGGCGTAGGGGCCGCCCTTCTGGCGGCGGGGGGCCGGGGTCTTGCGCAGCAGGCCCCAAGCGCCAACCAGCTGGTAAAGGGCAAAAACCCAAAGCTCCTCGTCCTCTCCCAGCGCCCCGTCGTCCTGGAAACGCCTTACGAGATTCTGGTCAGCGAGCCGGAGCGCACCTCCAAGGAGAACCTCTACATCCGCAACAACGTGGACCTCCCCGGCTACAACACCGTGGAAGGGGTAGGCCTCGAGGGCTGGCAAATAGAGTTCGCCGGTCTCCTGGACAAACCCTTCACCGTGGAGGCCAAGGAGCTCCTCGCCCTCCCCCAAAGCGAGGTGACCATGGTCCTCCAGTGCTCGGGCAACGGGCGGAGCCTCTTCCAGCCCAGGACCTCCGGCAATCCCTGGAAACGGGGAGGCGTGGGCAACGTTACCTTCCGGGGAGTGCGCCTCAAGGACCTCCTGCAGGCCAAGGGGGTGAAGCTGGGGGAAAAGGCCCTTTACATCACCGCCCACGCCAGCCGCCAGGGGAACGCTGCCGAGTTCGTCCGCTCCGTGCCCATCCACGCCCTGGAAAGCGCCCTTCTGGCCCTCTCCATGAACGGGGAACCCCTTCCCGCCGTCCACGGAGGGCCGGTGCGGCTCGTCTTCCCCGGGTACTTCGGGGTGAACAACGTGAAGTGGGTGGCCAGGGTGGAGTTCACCGAGGCCGAGAACACCACGGCGGAGCAGATGCCCCGCTACCGGGTGCCCACCATCCCCAACGCCAACCTCCCCTTCCTGCCGCAGGAGCCGGGCAAGCCTTACCCGTACTCCTTCACCAACTCCCGCCCCAACTGGCTCGTGACCATCAACAGCTTCATCTTCGCCCCCCTCGAGGGCCAGAGGGTGGAGGGGCCCTACGTGCGGGTGGAGGGCGTGGCCTTCAACGACGGCATCGCTCCCCTGACCAGCGTGGAGGTCTCCCCCAACGGGGGCCGCACCTGGTTCCAGGCCACCCTGGAGCGCACCGGGCGGACCTTCGGCTGGGTGCGCTGGCGGGCCGTGCTCTACCTACGCCCCGGGGAACACGAGGTCATGGCCCGGGCCTGGGACGCCTTGGGCCGCATCCAGCCCCTGGACGGGAACATCGCCTGGAACGAGCGGGGCTACGAGTACAACGGGGTGATGCGGGTCCGCTTCACCGTGGCCTAGGTGCCCCCGGACACACACTCCAAGGGGACCTTTACTTAGGATGAAACCCGTGAAGAAGACCCTTCTACCCACTTTGGCGGGTCTTTTAGTCCTGGGGCTTCTGGGCTACGGGGCCCTAAGCCAAGCCACCCTGCCCGAAGGCCCCGGCAAGGACCTGGTCCTGGCCAAGTGCCAAACCTGCCACGACATCGGCCTGGTGGACCGGGAGAGGCTTCCCCGGGAACGGTGGGACAAGGTGCTGGACGAGATGACCCTCCAGGGCCTGAAGCTCACCGCCGAGGAGCGGGAGGCCATCCTAAACTACCTGGCCACCTACCTGGGCACGGAACCCCCTCCCGTGGCCGCCTCCTCCCCTCCCGAAACCAAAACGGGAGCCCAGGTCTACGCCAACTGCCAGGGGTGCCACGGCCCCCAGGGGGAGGGCAACCCCCCCAACTTCCCTCCCCTCAAGGACCACGTGGGTGGCCTCCTCCAGGCCGAGGGCGGTCGGGAGTACCTGCTTCTCGCGGTGCTCTTCGGCCTCCAGGGGGAGATACGGGTAAAAGGCTTGGTCTACAACCAGGTCATGCCCGGCTTCGCCTGGCTTTCCGACGAGGAGCTGGCCCTGGTCCTGAACCACGTGGCCGGGTGGGACAAGCCCACAGGCTTCCGCTCCTACACCCCTGAGGAGGTCAAGGCCGCCCGGGCAAAGGCCCTGACCCCTGGGGAGGTGTACGGCCTCCGGCAGGGCCTCAAGCTGCCGTGAAGGGCCGCGTGATCTCCCTCCACCTGGGCCTGGGCACGGGGCTACCCAAGGCCCGGGTGGGGGAGCTCACCCTCGTGGCGGGCTTTGGGGCCCAAGGGGACCGGCACGCTGGGAAGGACCCCGACCGGGCGGTGTTGGTGGCGGGGCTTCCCGCCTACCAGAAGGCCCAGAAGGCGGGGATAGAGCTCCCCTTCGGGGCCCTGGGGGAGAACCTCCTCCTGGACCTGGACCCTCACGCCCTGCCCCCAGGGGCGAGGCTTCGGGTGGGGGAGGCCCTTCTTCAGCTTTCCCACGTCTGCACCGTGTGCAAGAGCCTCTCCCAGTTTGACCTCCGCCTGCCCAAGCTCCTCTACGGGGGGCGGGGGGTGTACGCCCGGGTCCTTCAGGGCGGGGCGGTGCGGGTGGGGGACCCGGTCCTCGTCCTCGCCCCAGCCGGATAAAGAAGAAGGGAAAACCTCCCCGGGGAGGCTTCCCCGGGGGGCGTCCTTTTGGGCTACACCCCCACGAGCCCCGGCACCCGGTAGGCAAAGTAGGCGGGGCGCTCCCCCTTGGGCTCGTTCAGGACCTCAATCCGCCCTTCCAGGCCCGCCTCCACCGCCTTGAGCTCCTTCAGGTAGTCCATGAAGCTCTCGGCGTCCGAGAAGCCCGTGTCCACCCGGTAGCCCTGGGCCTCCTTGAGGACGGCGAAGCCGTCCCCCCCGTTGGCGATGAAGTTGTTCACCACCACGCGGTAGGTGGCCTCGAGGTCCAAGGGCACGTACCCCTTCTCCGTCCTCACCTCCACCCGCACCACCCGGCTCCCCGCAGGGCGGGCGAGGTCAAAGGCGTAGCGCAGGCCCGAAACCTGAAGGAAGCGGCCCGCCTGGTTCTCCCACTGGGAGACCCCGTTCTCCAGGGCGGCCAGGACCTCCTTGCCCTTGAGGTCCATCACCACCAGGGTGTTCCCGAAGGGCAGGACCTCGTAGACCTTGCCCACGGTGATGGGGCCCTTGGGGATGGAGGCCCGGATGCCCCCGCCGTTTTGCAGGGCGATTTGGGTGCCGGCGCTCTTGGTCTTCCAGAGCATGCCGTCGGCGATGAGGTTCCCCAGGTTGCTCTCCCGCCTCCGCACCACGGCCCGCTCCCCCACCAGGTCCACCTTGGCCTCGGCGATCACCTGGCTCATGAGGGCCATCACCGGCTGGGCGTAGGCCAGGAGGGCCTCCTTGGCGAAGAAGTCCTCGGGAGCGGCCTCGGGGGTCATGAGGAGGGCCTCCCCCTTGTAGGCGAGAAGCTCCCCCTTGGCCCCGAAGGTGACCTCCAAAAGGCCCACCACCTTCCCCCACTCCCAGGCCTGCACCACCAGGACGTCCTTCCCCTCGGGGTTCTTGACCACCGTGGGGTAGGGCCCCATAGGGGAAAGCTCCTTGTGGGGGAAGCTCCCCAAGAGGGTGTGGGAGTGGCCCCCCACGATCACCTGGGCCCCCACGAGCCTCCGGGCGAGCTTCAGGTCCTCGCCGTAGCCCAGGTGGGAGAGGACCACGATCTTGTTCACCCCCTTGGCGAGGAGCTCGTAGACCGCCTTCTGGGCGCTCTCATAGGGGTCCAGGAAGGCCACGGTGGGCCCGGGGTTGGCGATCTCCTTGGTGTCCGGGGTGGTGAGGCCGATGACCCCGACCCGCTCCCCGCCCACCTCCACCACGGCGTAGGGGGCGAAGAGGCCCTTCAGGCGAGGCTCCTGGCTTGCGTCCACGTTGGCCGAAACCACCTTGAACCTCGCCCCCTTGAGGAAGTCCGCCAAAGGCCCAGGGCCCAGGTCAAACTCGTGGTTCCCCAGGGCCATGACCCGGTAGAGGGCCCGGTGCATGAAGTAGCGGTCCGCCAGGCCCCGGTACTGGTTGAAGTAGAGGGTGCCCTGGAAGACGTCCCCCGCGTCCAGGAAGAGGAGGTTCCGCCTCGAGGCCCTAAGCCGGTCAAAGAGGGCGATCCGGCGGGCCACCCCGCCCACCGGGGTCTTCTTGCCGGAGAGGGTGAGCTCCACGGGCTCCAGGTGGGCGTGGGTGTCGTTGGTGTGGACCAGGGTCAGGGTGAAGCCGCCTTGGGCCAGGGCCCGGCCGAGCCCGGCCAGACCCCCCAGGGCCATACCCGCCTTCAATACCTCCCGCCGTTTCATGTCCGCCTCACCTCCGGGACCAGTTTACCCTCAGACCTTCAGGGCGGCGTCAAGAGGACCGCATGACTATTCGTTCCGGCGTATTTGGCTTGGCGTGTGGCTATCCCTTGACACTAAGCACATTTTGCTTGTACACTCGGCGGCAAGATCCGGGCTAAAGCTCGGCTTTAGCCCGATCGGTTGCGCAAGGGGGCGAAAATGGGGCACACCAAGGCCGAGATCTTAAAGGCGCTCAAGGGGGAAAAGGTCAAGTTCTTGCGGCTCCAGATCACCGACATCCTGGGCGTGGTCAAGAACGTGGAGGTGCCGGAATCCCAGTTTGAGAAGGCCCTGGACGGGGAGATCATGTTTGACGGCTCCTCCATTGAGGGCTTCACCCGCATCGAGGAGTCGGACATGCTCCTAAGGCCGGACTACAACACCTTCGTCGTCCTCCCCGACCTGGTGGAGGATTCCGCCCGGGGGCGGGTGGCGCGGCTCATCTGCGACGTCCACTACCCCGACGGCCGCCCCTTTGAGGGGGACCCCCGCTACGTCCTCAAGCGGCAGATCGAAAGGCTAAAGAAGCTCGGGTTTGACAACCTGTACGCCGGTCCCGAACCCGAGTTCTTCCTCTTCCTCAGGACCCCGGAGGGCCTCCCCACCACCGAGACCCACGACCGGGCGGGCTACTTTGACCTGGCCCCCATCGATAAGGGCGAGGAGGCCCGCCGGGACATGGTGAACGCCCTGGTGGCCATGGGCTTTGAGATCGAGGCCGCCCACCACGAGGTGGCCCCAGGCCAGCACGAGATTGACTTCAAGTACGCCGACGCCCTCACCACCGCCGACAACATCGCCACCTTCAAGTGGGTGGTGAAGCGGATCGCCCTCAACCACGGCCTCCACGCCACCTTCCTGCCCAAGCCCATGCGCGGCATCAACGGAAGCGGCATGCACACCCACCTCTCCCTCTTCAAGGGCGGGGAGAACGCCTTCTATGACCCCAAGGCCGAGTACCAGCTCTCCCAGACGGCCCTCCACTTCATCGCCGGGCTCTTGGCGCACGCCGAGGGCATGGTGGCCATCACCAACCCCCTGGTGAACTCCTATAAGCGCCTCACCCCCGGCTACGAGGCCCCCACCAACATCGCCTGGTCCGCCTCCAACCGCTCCGCCATGATCCGCATCCCGGCGCGGCGGGGCGTGGGCACACGGGCCGAGCTCCGGATGCCCGACCCCTCGGCCAACCCCTACCTGGCCCTGGCGGTCATGGCCGCCGCGGGCCTGGACGGCATAGAGCGGAAGCTCCTCCCCCCGCCCCCCATCCAGCGGAACATCTACCAGATGAGCGTGCGGGAAAGGCGGAAGCACAAGATCCGGGAGCTTCCCGGGACCCTCCGGGAGGCCCTCGAGGCCCTCAAGAAAGACCCCGTGATCCGGGAAGCCCTGGGGGAGCACGTCTACACCCACTTCCTCCAGGCCAAGCAGATGGAGTGGGACGACTACCGGGTCACGGTCCACCAGTGGGAGCTGGACCAGTACCTGGCCACATACTGACCCCGGGTATCCGGCCCCCCGCCTTGCCCCGGGCGGGGGGTGACCCTTGGGTCAGGAATAAACTTACAGCGGGGCATTGACAAACCCACCTACCCCCCCCTTAGAATAGGGCCGCAACGCGAACGCGTGCTTAAGGAGGTCGGTATGAGGAAAATCGGGCTTCTGGTAGCAGGTGCGGTTGCCTTGGGCATGGCCTTGGGGCAGGCCAACGTGATCAAGATCGCCACCCAGTCCCCCCTCTCCGGCCCCCAGGCCGCCTTGGGCGAGCAGATCAAGCTGGGGGCGGAGCTGGCCATTGAGGAGGCCAAGGCCCGGTTCAAGGCCCTGGGCTTTGACCTGGTCCTGGTGCCCTACGACGACCAGGCCAACCCCGACGTGGGCGTGGCCAACGCCAACCGCATCATCAACGACCCCGACATCCTGGGCGTGGTGGGCCACCTGAACTCCGGCGTGGCCATCCCCTCCAGCGAGGTCTACGCCCGGGTGGGGCTGGTCATGGTCTCCCCCGCCAACACCAACCCCCGGGTCACGGACCGCGGGCTTCCCAACGTGAACCGCATCTGCGGGCGCGACGACGTGCAGGGACCCGTGGGGGCGGAGTACGCCTTCAACAACCTCAAGGTGCGGAACGTCTTCGTCATCCACGACAAGACCGCCTACGGCCAGGGGCTGGCGGAGGAGTTCAAGAAGCGCCTCGAGGCCCTGGGCGGTAAGGCGGTGGCCTTCGTGGGCACCGAGGAGCAGTCCAACTTCACCCCCATCATCAACCAGATCCGGGGGGCGAGGCCCGTTCCCGAGCTCGTCTACTTCGGGGGCATCTACAGCCAGATCGGGCCCTTCGTGAAGCAGCTCCGCGAGCGCGGCGTGAAGGTCCGCCTCATGGGCGGCGACGGCCTGGACGCCAGCGAGTTCGTGCGCCTGGCGGGCAAGGAGAACGCCGCCGGCACCTTCTACACCACGGTGGCGGGCCCTGTCTCCGCCTTCCCCAAGGCCAAGGCCGTGGCCGAGCGCTTCAAGCGGAAGTACGGCAAGGACATGGAGGGCTTCGGCATTTACGCCTACGACTCCGCCAACGTGATCTTGATGGCCCTGGAAAACGCCATCAAGGCCGCCGGGGGCAAGAAGCCCACCCGGGAGCAGGTGAGCCAGGAGGTCCGCAAGGTCAAGATGGAGGGCCTCACCGGCACCATCGAGTTTGACGACAAGGGGGACAACAAGAAGGCCAAGTACTTCGTCATGCAGGTGGCCGCGAGCGGCAACTGGGCCGACAACAAGCTCATCCGCGTGATTGAGATGGCGGCCCCCAAGTAAACTCGAGGGGACGCCTGGAGGGGGTGGCCTTCCGGCCACCCCCTTGGCCCGAAGAAAGGAGGTCCCTTGCTAGAGCAGATCCTCTCCATCCTGCCCCAGGTGATCTTCGACGGCCTGGTGCTGGGGTTCGTCTACGCCATGGTGGCCCTGGGGTACACCATGGTCTACGGGGTGCTGGAGCTCATCAACTTCGCCCACTCCGAGATCTTCATGATCGGGGCCGTGGTGGGGGTGGAGGTCTTCCGCTACCTGGCCCCCCAGGTGCCAAACGGCTTCCTCCTCCTCCTCATCGCCCTCCTCCTGGGCGGGGCCCTGGCCGGGGGAACGGCCATCCTGGTGGAGCGCTTCGCCTACCGCCCCTTGAGGAAGCGGGGTACCACCAACCGCCTGGTCCCCCTCATCACCGCCATCGGGGTCTCCTTCATCCTCCAGGACCTGGTGCGCCTCATCGAGGGCCTCTGGCACAACGAGTTCTTCCTGCGCATGCGCACCGTGGAGGACCTCGAGGGCTCCTTTGACCTCTTCGGTGGGGCCATCTTCATCCAGACCAAATCCCTCATCCTCATCGGGGTCTCCATGGCCATGCTGGTGGGCCTCACCTACCTGGTGAACCGCACCAAGCTCGGGGTGGCTATCCGCGCCGTGGCCCAGGACCTTTCCACCGCCAGCCTCATGGGCATTGACCCCGACCGCATCATCTCCCGCACCTTCCTCATCGGCGGGTCCCTGGGCGGGGTGGCCGGGGTGCTCTTCGCCCTGCAGTACACCACGGTGAACGCCTACGTGGGCTTCCTGCCGGGCATCAAGGCCTTCACCGCCGCGGTCTTGGGCGGTATCGGCAACATCCCCGGAGCCATGCTGGGGGGCTTGGTGCTCGGCCAGCTGGAAAACTTCTTCGGCACCTACCTGCCCATCCTGACGAACGGCAACTTCGGCACCGAGTACAAGGACGTGGTGGCCTTCCTCATCCTTATCTTCATCCTCCTCTTGCGGCCCCAGGGCCTCCTGGGGCAGGTGGTCAAGGAGAAGGTATGAACGCCCTCGCCCTCGCCCTAAGCCTGGGCTACCTGGCCCTCGCCTTCTTCACCCCAGGAGCCTTGAGCAACTTTTTCGGCCTAGGCGCCCTCCTCTACACCGCCTTCGCCCGCCTTACCCCGAACGCCCGCGCCCTAAACCTTGCCCTCCTCACCCTGGCCTTTACCCTGGGTCTCCAGCGCTCCGGCAACACCCTGGGCCTCATCGGCCTGGTGGGTGTCCTGGTGGCCCTGACCACCCTGCCCAGGATCCCCACCTGGATCCGGGTCCTGCTGGGCCTGGCCATCCTCCTTCTTTCTGTCCCCATCGCGGGTTTCGCCAACACCTTCGTCTTTGAGCTGGGCATCCAGATCGGCATCTACGCCGCCATGGCCCTGGGCCTCAACGTGGTGGTGGGGATGGCGGGGCTTCTGGACCTGGGCTACGCCGCCTTCTTCGCCGTGGGGGCCTACACCTGGGCCATCTTCGGCTCGGAGCAGGCCAGGAACTTCATGAGGGGCAACTTCCCCCTGCCCGGGGAGTACATGTACCTCTTCATGGGGATCGCCATCGTCACCACCGCCCTCACCGGCCTTCTCATCGGCCTGCCCGCCCTGCGCTTAAGGGGGGACTACCTGGCCATCGTCACCCTGGGCCTTGGGGAAGTGGTGCGCATCCTGGCCAACAACCTGGACCACCCCATCAACTTCACCAACGGACCCCAAGGCATCACCCCCGTCGTGCGCCCCCCTATAGACTGGTTCCGCAGCCTCATGGCCCATCTGGGCGTGCGCCTGGATCAGACCACGGACTACCAGCTCTTCTTCTACCTCCTGGTCCTCCTCATGATCGGCCTGGTGGTCCTGGTAAACGTCAACCTGGCCAACTCCCGCTTCGGCCGCGCCTGGGTGGCCATCCGGGAGGACGAAACCGCCGCCCGCTCCATGGGGATTCCCCTCCTCCCCACCAAGCTCCTGGCCTTCATGACCGGGGCGGCCTTCTCGGGGGTCATGGGGGTGATCTACGCCGCCCAGCGCACCTTCGTCTCCCCCGAGTCCTTCACCCTCTTGGCCTCCATCACCATCCTGGCCATGGTCATCCTGGGGGGGATGGGCTCCATCCCCGGAGCCATCCTGGGGGCGGCGGCCCTCACCATCCTCAACCTGGACGTCCTCAAGACCTTCAGCGAGTTCGTGCGCACCAGCTTCCCCCAGATCCCAAGCCAAGTGGACCCCGCCAAGTACGAGAGGCTGGTCTTCGGGCTTATCCTGGTGCTCATGATGATCTTCCGCCCGGAAGGGCTTATCCCTGAGAGGCGCCATCGGGCGGAGATGGAGGAAGCATGAAGGCCCTCGAGGTCCATGGCGCCACCAAGCGCTTCGGCGGCCTGGTGGCCGTGAATCAGGTGAGCCTTTCCGTGAACCAGGGGGAGATCTTCTCGGTCATCGGCCCCAACGGGGCGGGCAAGACCACCTTCTTCAACCTCCTTACCGGGATCTACGCCCCCGACGAAGGCCGGATCCTCTTTTTCGGCAAGGACATCACCGGCTTCTCCCCCGACCGCGTGGCCAAGGAGGGGGTGGGACGCACCTTCCAGAACATCCGCCTCTTCGGGGCCATGACCGCCCTGGAAAACCTCCTGGTGGGGATGCACGTTCACATCCGCGTGCCCTACTTCCACGCGGTCTTCCGCACCGCCCTCGCCCGGAGGGAGGAGAGGCGGGCACGGGAGGAGGCGGAAAGGCTCCTCGCCTACGTGGGGCTTCTCCACCGGAAGGACGAGCTGGCCAAGAACCTCCCCTACGGGGAGCAGCGCAAGCTGGAGATCGCCCGGGCCCTGGCGCTCAGGCCCAAGCTCCTTCTCCTGGACGAACCCGCCGCCGGGATGAACCCAAAGGAGACGGAAGCGCTCCAGGAGTTTATCCAGAAGCTCCGGGAAGAGCTTGGCATCACCATCGTCCTCATTGAGCACGACATGCGCCTCGTGATGCGCATCTCCGACCGCATCGCCGTCTTGGAGTACGGGTCCAAGATCGCCGAGGGCACCCCCGAGGAGGTGCGGAGAAACCCCCGGGTCATCGAGGCCTACCTGGGCAAGGGGGCGGCGGGGGGTGCGGCATGAGCCTTTTGGAGCTCAGGGACGTCCACACCTACTACGGGCACATCCACGCCCTAAAGGGCATCTCCCTCCGGGTGGAGGAGGGGGAGATCGTCACCCTCATCGGTTCCAACGGAGCGGGCAAAAGCACCACCTTGCGCACCATCAGCGGCCTGGTGAGGCCAAGACAAGGCGAGGTCCTCTTCCAGGGTAAGCCCATCCACCGCCTCCCCGCCCACGAGATCGTGGCCTTAGGGGTGGGGCACGTGCCCGAGGGGCGGAAGATCTTCCCCCGCCTCACCGTGGAGGAGAACCTGGAGATCGGGGCCTACCTGGAGAAGGACCGCAAGGTGGTGGAGGCGCGCAAGGAAGAGGTCTATAGCCTCTTCCCCCGCCTCTACGAGCGCCGCCAGCAGAAGGGGGGTACCCTCTCGGGAGGCGAGCAGCAGATGCTGGCCATCGGCCGGACCCTGATGCAAAACCCCCGCATCCTCCTCATGGACGAGCCCTCCATGGGCCTCGCCCCGGTGCTGGTGGACTTCATCTTTGAGATCATCCAAAAGCTCAACCGGGAAGGGCGCACCATCCTCCTGGTGGAGCAAAACGCCCGCCTGGCCCTCCAGATCGCCCACCGGGGCTACGTCCTCGCCACGGGGGAGATCACCCTCTCGGGCCCCGCCAAGGAGCTGGCCCAGAACCCCGAGGTGCAGAAGGCCTACCTGGGGGAAGGCTAGACCCCACCTCCGCTTGCGCCCCCTGCCGGGGGCGCCTTATACTTCGCCTGTACCCAAAGGGGCACGCCCCGGAAAGGAGCGGGTATGAAGAAACTCCTCATAGGCGCCCTGGTTGCGATGAGCCTCGGAGCGGCCCAGAAGACCCTGGTCTTCGGGGCCAACGGGGAGCCGGTGAGCCTCGAGCCCGGCAACATCACCGACGGCATCTCCATCTACGTCCAGCGCCAGATCTACGACACCCTGGTGGACTTCAAGCCGGGGAGCACCGAGGTCACGGCCGGCCTAGCCACCAGCTGGTTCAGCAGCCAAGACGGCAAGGTCTGGACCTTCCGCCTGCGCCAGGGGGTGAAGTTCCAAGACGGCACCGAGCTCACCGCCGAGGCGGTGAAGTTCAACGTGGAGCGCTGGTGGGACCCCAAGAACCCCACCCGCATTGACGCCGCCGCCCGCTACGAGATCTGGCCCGAGCTTTTCGGCGGTTTCAAGGGCGAGGAGGGCTCCTTACTGAAGGAAATCCAGGTGGTAGACAAGTACACCATCCGCTTTGTCCTCACCCAGCCCTTCCCCGCCTTCCCCGCCGCCATCGGCTCGGGCTACTTCGGCATCGCAAGCCCAAGCGCCATAAGGAAGGACGGGGCCAAGTACGGCTCTCCCACGGGGAGCGCCGTGGGCACCGGGCCCTTCCGGCTGGTAGAGTGGCGGCCTGGGGAGCAGATCGTCCTGGAGAGAAACCCCACCTACTGGAAGGCGGGCCTCCCCAAGATGGACCGGGTGGTCATCAAGGTCATCAAGGACCCCGCCGCCCGCCTGGCGGCCCTCAAGGCCGGGACCATTGACTTCACCACCGACATCCCCCCCGCCAACCTCAAGGACCTCGAGGCCGACCCGAACCTCCAGGCGGTCTTCCGCCCCTCCTTCAACGTGGGCTACCTGGCCCTGAACCCCGCCTACAAGCCCCTCTCCGACCCCAGGGTGCGCCAGGCCATCGCCATGGCGGTCAACAAGAAGGCCATCGTCCAGGCCTTCTGGGGGAAGCTGGGCCTGACGGACGGCCACTTCACCCCCCCTTCCATGAAAGCCTTCCAGTCGCCCAAGGTGACGGACTACGAGTACAACCCCCAGAAGGCCAAGGCCCTCCTGGCGGAGGCGGGGTACCCGAACGGGTTTGACCTGGAGCTCTGGTACATGCCCGTCTCCCGGCCCTACTTCCCCACCCCCAAGGAGATCGCCGAGGCCATGGCCGCCGACCTCTCCGCCCTCGGCATCCGGGTGAAGCTCCAGACCAAGGACTGGGCCAGCTACCTGGCGGACCGCAAGAAGGCCCCCGGCTTCCAGGCCTACATGCTGGGCTGGACCGGGGACTACGGCGACCCGCAGAACTTCTACGACCCCCACTTCGCCTGCCCCATCGCCGACCTCTTTGACGGCGCCGGCAAGCCCCTTTGCGTGAAGGAGCTCGGGGACCTCCTCACCAAGGCGGCCACCACGCCGGGCCTCGAGGAGCGCAAGCGGCTTTACCAGCAGGCCGACGAGCTCACCTTCAACCTCGCCCTCCGCATCCCCATCGTCCACTCCCAGCCCCTCCTCGCCAAGCGGAAGAACGTGACCGGCTGGACCCCGAGCCCCCTGGGCTCCGAGTCCTTTGAGACGGTGGAGAAGCGCTAGGCCCTTTGGTCCCGGACCCCCCTAGGGGGGGTCCGGGCTTCTTGCGGAAACATGGGAAGCTACGTTTTGAGACGGCTTTTGGGACTGGTCCCGGTCCTCTTCGGGATCAGCCTCCTGGTCTTCCTTTTTCTCAAGCTCATTCCCGGGGACCCCGCCCAGGCCATCCTGGGCGAGCGGGGCAGCCCGGAACAGCTCCAGGCGCTACGGGAAAAGCTCGGGCTAAACCGCCCCCTCCACGTGCAGTACCTCACCTTCCTCAGGAACGTGCTGACCGGGGACCTAGGGGTGAGCGCCGTCTCCACCATCCCCGTGGGCGAGGAGCTGAAGCGCCGCTGGCCTGCCACCTTCGAGCTGGCCCTGGCCGCCACCGCCCTCGCCGTCCTCCTGGGGATCCCCATCGGCATCCTCGCCGCCGTGCGGCGGAACACCCTATGGGACACCCTCTCCATGTCCTTCTCCCTGGTGGGGGTGTCCATGCCCGTCTTCTGGCTCGGCCTCCTCCTCGTCTACCTCTTCGCCGTGAACCTCCACTGGCTGCCCACGGGGGGAAGGCTCTCCACCGACCTCTCCCTGGACTTCCGCCCCCTCACGGGCTTCCTCCTCCTGGACGGCCTTCTCGCGGGGAAGCCCCACGTGACCTGGGACGCCCTGCGGCACCTCGTCCTCCCCGCCGTCACCCTGGGCACCATCCCCCTGGCCATCATCACCCGCATCACCCGGAGCGCCATGCTGGAGGTCCTCTCCCAGGACTACGTGCGCACCGCCCGGGCCAAGGGCCTCTCCGAGCGCCAGGTGATCCTCAAGCACGCCCTGAAGAACGCCCTCCTGCCGGTGGTGACCATCGTGGGCCTCCAGTTCGGCACCCTCCTCGGCGGGGCCATCCTGACCGAGACCATCTTCTCCTGGCCCGGCATCGGCTCCTACATCTACGAGGGGATCCTGAACCGGGACTACCCCGTGGTCCAGGCCGGGGTACTGGTGGTGGCCACGAGTTTCGTCCTCATCAACCTCCTGGTGGACCTCTCCTACGCCCTTCTGGACCCCCGCATCCAGTACAGGTAAGCCATGGAAAGCCCTACCCGTCAAGCTCTCAAGCGGTTCCTCAAGTCGCCCTCGGGCAAGGTGGGCCTGGCCCTCACCCTGGCCCTGGTCCTCCTCGCCCTCTTCATCCCGGTGCTCAAGCCCTACGACCCCACCACGGACCGCGACTACCTCAACCGCCTCAAGCCCCCCTCCCTGGAACACCCCTTTGGCACGGACCACCTGGGGCGGGACATCTTCACCCGGGTCCTTCATGGAAGCCGCATCTCCCTCCAGGTGGGGGTCCTCTCCGTGGGGATCGGCCTCGTGGCGGGCACCCTCTTGGGCCTCATCGCCGGCTTCTTCCGAGGGCGGACGGAGGTGGCCATCGGCTGGCTCGCCGACCTTCTCCTCGCCTTTCCCGGAACCCTCCTCGCCATCGCCATCGTGGCCGTGGCCGGGCCGAGCCTGCAAAACGCCATGATCGCCATCGGCGTGGTGCAGATCCCTGTCTACATCCGCCTCGCCCGGTCCATGGTTCTCTCCTTGAGGGAGCAGGACTTCGTCCAGGCGGCCGTGGCCCTGGGGGCGGGGAACGGCCGGATCCTCTTCAAGCACATCCTCCCGGGCACCCTCCCTCCCCTCGTGGTCCAGGCCACCCTGTCCATCGGGACGGCCACCCTCGAGGCCGCCGCCTTGGGCTTCCTCGGCCTCGGCGCCCAGCCCCCCGCCCCCGAGTGGGGGGCCATGATCGCCGACAGCTTCAAGGGGGGCTACGCCATGAACGCCCCCTGGACCATGATCTTCCCGGGGCTTTTCATCATGATCACCGTGCTGGCCTTCAACCTCCTGGGGGACGGCCTCCGGGACGCCTTGGACCCGAGGAGCCGCTAAGTTACGCCGGGCCTCCCCACGACCTCCGTCCGGCCAGCGCACACTTAAAGGGAACCTCAACGGAAGGCGGGGGGCGAAGGGGTATCATGGGGCCATGAGGAAAGGCCTTCTCGCGGCACTCCTCCTTCTTCTTTCTGCCTGCCAGGTACTGGAAGGCTCGGGCTACCGGGTGGCCGAGGCCCAGCTCCTCTTCCCCGAGGCCACGGAGCGCTGGACCTACTTCTACGGGGAGCCCAGGGAGGTGCGGCTCTCCGAGAGGACCCTCCGGCTGGAAAGGCCCCAGGGGGAGAGCCTCTGGGCCGTGCCCGGGGCCCTCTGGGTAGGGGATAGCCCGGTGCTCCGGGAGGTGGGCCCCGCCCTCCGCCCCCCGGCCGAGGCGGTGCGGGGAATCTCGGGAAGCCTCCTGGAGGTGCGTACCCAGGCCGCCCTCCGCTCCACCTGGCTCTTTGACGGGGCGGGCTGGGTGCGGCTCACCGGGGGCATGAAGGAGGGGGAAAGGCGTGTGGTCTCCCAGCCCGCCGAGTACCGCACCCCCGAGCTCTACGCCTTCACCGAGGCCGAAACCCGGGTCCTCCTGCGGGAGGTGCTGGCCCGGCGGGGGGGCAGGCAGGTGGTGCTCTTTGAGCTCGCCGAACCGGTCCTGCGGCCCCTCAGCCTGGACCCCGCCCCCGACGCCTACCGGGCGGGGGCCCTCCTCGTGCAGTACGGCCTTAAAGTGGAGCTGGTGAGCCCGCCTGCTCCCCTCTACCGGGTCCTGGACCGGGGCGTGAACGCCGCCTACCAGGAGGAGGCCCCCAGGGCCTTCCTGGCCAACGACCCCAGCCGCTTCGCCGAGGTCTGGGGGCTCGTGGCGGGCAACCGCCTCCCCCGCCCCCCCGCCCCCGCGGTGGACTTCCGCACCCGGAGCGTGGCCGCCTTCTTCTGGGGCCTGAAGCCCACGGGGGGGTACGGCCTCGAGGTGGCCGGGGTCACCTACGCCGGGGAGGCCGCCCGGGTGGTCCTCTCCCTCACCTCTCCCAGGCCTGGGGCCATCGTCACCCAGGCCCTCACCAGCCCCTACGTGGTGCTGGAGCTACAGAAGGTCCGCCGGGTGGTCTTCGCCGACCCCTCGGGCCGGGTCCTGGCCGAGGACCGCGAGTAGCCGCCCCACCAGGTACAAGGAGCCCGCGGCGAGCACCGGGGCCCCGTCCTCTCGGGCCCGCGCCAGGGCCTCCTCCAGGGCCTCCCGGGGGTCCTCAAAGAAGGGGGTCCCAAGCTCCGGCCCCAAGGCCCCCTCCCCCGCCCGGGTGTAGCGGACGCTCCTCGCCTTGGGAAGGAGGTGGGCGAGAATGCCTTCCACGTCCTTCCGGGGAAAGGCGCCAAAGAGGAGGTGGTAGGCGGAAAACTCCCGGGCCAGGGCCTCGGCCGCCGGGGGGTTGTGGGCCCCGTCCAGGTAGACCTCCACCCCCTCCACCAAAAAGCGCTCCATCCGCCCCGGGTGCCGCGCCTCCAAAAGCCCCCGGGCGATGGCCTCCTCGGGGAAGCCGAGAAGCCGCAGGGCGGCGGCGGCGAGGCGGGCGTTTTCCTCCTGGTAGGCCCCCTTGAGGCCGGGCGGGGCGGGGAGGGCGAAGAGGGGGTCCTCGGGGTCCAGGACGAAAAGGGGCGCCCCCCGCTCCTCCGCCACCCTTCGGGCCACCTTTAGGCCCACCCCCCTCGCCCCCGTGACCACCGGGACCCCTTCCCGGAAGGCCCCGGCCTTCTCCCGGGCCACGGCCTCGAGGCTCCCCCCCAGGGCCTCCAGGTGGTCCTCCCCCACGTTGGTGAGCACGGTGAGGACCACGCGGGGAAGGGCGTTGGTGGCGTCCTTCTCCCCCCCCACCCCGGCCTCCACCGCGGCCAGGGCCACCCCCCTCTCCCGGAAGTGGAGGAAGGCAAGGGCAGTGGCCAGGTCAAAGAAACCCGGGGGCTCCTCCCAGGCCTCCCCCCTGGCCCACGCCACGAAGGCCACCACCCTTTCCTCGGGCACCAGGCCCAGGTGGGTGCGGATCCTCTCCCGGAAGTCCACGAGGTGAGGGCTGGTGTAGGCCCCGTAGGCGAGGCCCCGGGCGCGGAAGGCGGCCTCGAGGTAGGCCACCACGCTCCCCTTGCCGTTGGTGCCGAGGACGTGCACCGCCGGGAAGGCCCCCTCGGGGTGGCCCAGGCGGGCGAGGAGGGCCCGCACCCGGCCCGTGCCCCGCTCCCCCGTGCGCCTTTGGGCGAAGAGCCACTCCAGGGCCTCCCGGTAGGTCATGGCCTACTCCGCGTACTGCAGGCGGTAGAGGGTGGCGTAGTACCCTCCCTTCGCCAAGAGGGCCTCGTGGGTCCCCTCCTCCAAAAGCCTCCCCTTGCGGAAGACCAGGATGCGGTCCACCCGGCGGATGGTGGAGAGGCGGTGGGCGATGAGGATGGAGGTCCTGCCCTCCATGGCCCGGTAGAGGGCCTGTTGCAGCCGGGCCTCGGTCTCGGAGTCCACGTTGGCCGTGGCCTCGTCCAGGATGAGGAGGATGTCGGGGCTCATGAGGAGGGCCCGCACCAGGGCGAGAAGCTGCTTCTCCCCCGTGGAAAGCCCCGCCCCCCTCTCCCCAAGGAGGGTGCGGTACCCCTGGGGCAGGCGCAGGATGGCCTCGTGCACCCCGAGGAAGCGCGCCACCTCCACCACCTTCTCCTCGGGGATGGAGGGGTCAAAAAGGCGCAGGTTGTCCAAGACGGTGCCGGAGAAGAGGAAGGGGTCCTGGAGGACGATGCCGATGTGGCGGCGAAGGTCCTCCTGGCGGTAGTTCCGCACGTCCTCCCCGTCTATGCGCACCTCGCCCCGCTGGGGGTCGTAGAAGCGGGCGATGAGGCTCACCACGCTGGTCTTCCCCGCCCCCGTGGCCCCCACCAGGGCCACCTTCTCCCCCGGGCGGATGCGGAAGGAAACCCCCCTTAGGACCCAGTCCTTCTCCGTGGGCTCCACCCCCTTGGGGGTGTAGGCCAGCCAGACGTCCCGGAACTCCACCTCCCCAAGGAAGCGCAGGATGGGCTTGGGGTTCTCCGGGTCCTTGAGCTCCTCCTCCGTGTCCAAGACGCCGAAGATGCGCTCGGCGCTGGCCATGGCCCCCTGGAAGAGGTTGAACTTGTCCGAGAGGTCCTGGAGGGGCTGGAAGAGCTGGCGGGTGTAGTCCACGAAGGCCACCAGAAGCCCCAAGGAGGCCGCCCCCCGCACCGCCTCTCCCCCGCCAAAGAAAAGGAGGCCCGCCACCGCCAAATCCCCCAGAAAGCCCACCACGGGGAAGAAGAGGGCGAACCAGCGCACGATCTCCACCCAGGCCCAAAGGAGGTCCCGGCTCAGGCGGTCAAACCGCTCCTCCCGCTCCTTCTCCTTCACGAAGAGCTTTATGGTCTCCACCCCGGAGAGGTTTTCCTGGAGGGCGGCGTTCAGGCGGGCAAGCCTAAGGCGCATCTCCCGGTAGGCGGCGCGCATCCCCTGCCGCACCCAGGCGGTGACCCAGAGGAGGACGGGGACCACCAGGAGGACCACCAGGGTGAGCCTGGGGCTAAGGAAAAGCATGAAGGCGAGGAGGCCAAAGAGGGTGAAGAGGTCGGCGACGACCCCCACGAGCCCTCCCGTAATGAACTGGTTGATGGCGTCCACGTCGGAGGTGATGCGGGTCATGAGGCGGCCCACGGGGTTTTTGTCGTAGAAGCCCGGGTGGAGGCGCATGAACTTGGCGAAGAGGGCGCTCCTCAGGTCAAAGAGGACCCGCTGCCCCACCCACTGGATGAGGTAGGTCTGGCCGTAGGTGGCGGCGAAGTTCACCCCCCGCACCAGGAGGAACCCCAGGCTCACCCAAAGGAGGAGCTGGAAGCGCTCGGGGAGGGGCTTGGGCTCCTTTGGCACCAAGGCCCCGTCTATGGCCCACTTGAAGAAGAGGGGGGTGGCCGCGGCGGTGAGGGTGGTGAGGAGGAGGAAGAGGAGGGCGAGGCCCACCTGGAAGCGGTAGGGCCTCACGTACTGGAGAATCCGGGCGAAGAGCGCCCGGTCAAAGGCCTTGGTGTAGGCGGTCTCCTCGTTCACCCCTCCACCTCCTCCATGCGCTGGATGCGGTCCAGCTCGGCGTAGAGCCCCCCGGCCTCGAGGAGGCTCTCGTGGGTCCCCTCCTCCACGATCCTCCCCCCGTCCAAGACCACGATCCAGTCGGCGTGGCGCAGGGTGGCGGTGCGGTGGGAGATGAGGAAGGTGGTCTGCCGCCCCAAGACCGTTTTTAGGCCTTGGAGGATCCTGGCCTCGGTCTCGGTGTCCACGGCGCTTAGGGCGTCGTCCAGGATGAGGATCTTGGGC
Organism: Thermus sp.; assembly: GCF_056332225.1. Lineage (NCBI taxonomy): Bacteria > Thermotogati > Deinococcota > Deinococci > Thermales > Thermaceae > Thermus > Thermus sp. The sequence continues at coordinate 36,462 of NZ_JBWGQW010000005.1, forward strand.
CCCTTGGCCAGGGCCCGGGCCAGGGCCACCCGCTGGCGCTGGCCCCCGGAGAGGGTGATGCCCCGCTCCCCGAGGACGGTCTCGTACCCCTTGGGGAAGGCGAGGATCTCCTCGTGGACCCCGGCGAGCCGCGCCGCCCACTCCACCCGCTCAGGGTCCGGCCGCTCCAGGCCGAAGGCGATGTTTTCCAGGATGGTCTCGCTGAACAAGAAGGGCTCCTGGGGGGCCACCCCCACCGCCTGGCGCAGGACCTTGAGGGGCAGGCGCCGCGCCTCGTACCCCCCCACCCAAACCCGCCCCTCCGTGGGGTCCAGAAGGCGGGGGATGAGGGCGGCGAGGAGGCTCTTGCCCGAACCCGTGCGCCCGGTGATGCCCAGGGTCATGCCCTCGGGAACGGTGAGGGTGAGGTCCTTGAGGACCCAGCGCCCCCCGAGCTCGAGCCCCACCCCCTCCAGGCGCACCTCCCCCGAGAGGTCCTTTAGGCCCACGGGCAAGGGGTCCTCGTCCCGGATGCGGGGCTTTTGGTCCAGGATCTCCAGGAGGCGCTTCAGGCTGGTGAGCCCCCGCTGGTACATGGCCATGACCCAGCCCAGGCCCAGGATGGGCCAGGTGAGCTGGGCCAGGTAGGCGTTGAACTGCACCAGCTGGCCCACGGTCATCTCCCCCCGGACCACCATCCCTCCCCCCACCCAAAGAACGGCGAGAAAGGCGAACCCCATGAGGAAGCCCAAGAGGGCCTGCATGGGGCCCTCCACCCGGGCCAGGGCCAGGCTCTTCTCCACGTAGACCCGGTTGAGGTCTTGGAAGCGGGAAAGCATCCGGCCCTCCAGGGCGTACCCCTTCACCACCCGGATGCCGCTGAAGGCCTCCTGGGCCAGGGTGCTGATCTGGTCAAAGGCCTCCTGGGCCTCGCGGTAGCGGCGGTCCACCAGCCTGAGCAGGTAGAAGACGAAGAGGGCGATGACGGGCAGGATCAGGGTGAGGTAAAAGGCCAGGCGGGCGTTCACCGCGTACATGGAGCCGAAGGCCAGGAGGACCAGGAAGGAAAGGCGGCTTCCCATCATGATCCCCGGGCCCACCATCTCCCGCACCGCGGAGAGGTCGGTATTCAGGCGGTTCATCAGGTTCCCCACCCGGGTACCCTGGTAGAAGCTCCGGTCCAGGCGGAGGAGGTGGTGGAAGAGGTCCCGCCTGAGGTCGTACTCCACCAGGCGGCTCGCCACCACCGAAAGGCGCCGCATGGCGTAGGAAAGCAGGGCCGAGGCCGAGGCGGCAAGGAGGAGGTAAAGGGCGTACCGCCCGTAGGGTCCTCCGCGGCCCACCGCGTCCACGGCGAGGCGCAGGAAGTAGGGCCCCAGGACGAAGAAGAAGATGGAGGCCAAGCCCGCCAAGACCCCCAGGAGATACCGCCCCCGGTAGGGGGAGAGGTACGGGAGGAGGCGGTAGAGGAGGGCTGACCGCTCGGTCATGTCCTGAGTCTAAGCCAGAAGGCCCCAGCCTCAAGGGGCCAGGCCACAGGCTTGTACCCTTTTGGCGTGAACCCTTCGCCTAAGCGCTGTGGGCCTTCTTTCCCGGGGCCCTCATGCTGGCGCAAGGTGGTATTTACCCCCCCATCTCCCGCTTGAGGGCCTTAAGCTCGCCTTCCCAGTCCTCCCCCAGGGTGAGGAGCCGGTGGGGTTTGGTGAGCCTCCGGGCCGCCTTCCTGAGCAGGCCGGGGATGGGCGGGCAGGCGTAGGAGACCACGAGGAGGAGGGCCTTGACCCGGCCCAGGCGGTGGAGGTAGTGGACCATGCCGAGGAGCTCCCGGTCCGTGGGCAGGTCCATGGGAAGGAGCCTTCCCCCCTCCTCCCGGAGGCGTTCTGGGGGCTGGTCGGGAAAGTAGGGGAGGAGGTCCACCCGGGCCAGGGCCTCCGCCACCTCCCTCCGGAAGGCCTCGTCCTCCAGGAGGTAAGGCTGGGCCACCACCCCCACGCTTCCCGGCGGGGTCTTGAGGGGTGGGGCGGGCTTGAGGAGGCTTTTGGTCTGGTCCAGGGCCCGGCCTACCCGCATGGGGTTGCGGGTGAGGATCTGGCCGATCTCCCCCGCCCGGCCCAAGACCCGCTCGGAAAGCTCGGCGGGCACCTTGAGCACCGGGGGAAGCCCGGGGTAGTAGCGGTGGAGGGTGGCCTCGAGGTCCAAAAGCCAGGGGCACTGCCCTCCCCCCCGCTCGGATTCCACCCCCCCCTGCAGATCGGGAAGGAGGAGGTAGTCCACCCCCTTCGCCTTCAAGGCCTCCACCTGGGAAAGAAGCCCTTGCACGGGCAGGCAGTAAGGCAGGCGGGAATCGGGGTCCACCGAGGCCCGCACCACCTCCACCCCCAAGGCGCGAAGGTAGGCCTCCCAGAAGCCCAGGTACCGCCTTGAGAGGAAGCCCTGAAGGACGCCCACGCGCATACGCCCTATCCTACGCCAAGAGCCCAAAGAAAGGAAAGGAGCGCTTTCCGCCCCTCCCAAAGGCTCTGGGGAAGGACCCACTCCTCCTCGGTGTGGGCCCCGCCCCCCCGGTAGACCCCGAGGGCGAGGGCGGGCACGCCCCGCTCCAGGGCGGCGCTGGCGTCGGTGGAGCCCGCCTGGAAGAGGGGCTTTTCCCCCACGGCGGCGAGGGCCCGCCTGGCCGCCTCCCGCAGGGCTTCGCTCGCCGTGAGGCCCGCGGGCCTCTCCCCCAGGACCTCGAGGTCCAGCTCTACCCGGTGCTCCTGGGCCGCCGCCTCGAGGACCTCCCGGGCCCGGGCGAAGAGGGAGGCGAGGCGCGAGGCCTCCAGGGCCCGGATCTCCAGGAGGGCCGAGGCCTCCTTGGGGATGGCGTTCACCGCCTGGCCCCCCTGGAGGGCGCTGGCGTTGAGGCTCGCTCCCCCTTCCTGGCGAAAGAGGGCGTGGAGGGCGGAAAGCCCCCGGGCCAGGGCGAAGACGGGGTTGGGGCTTCCCCGGTCCCCCCAGGCGTGCCCCCCAGGGCCCAGGAAGCGGACCCGGAAGCGCACCGAGCCCACCGCCCGGTCCACCACCCCCGGGAGGTAGCCGTCCACGGCCACCACCACCTGGGGAGAGAGGGCGGCCACCAGGGCCCTCGCCCCCTTGAGGTTCCCCAGGCCCTCCTCCCCCACGGTAAAGCCCCGCACCACCCCGGGGATTTCCGGCAAGGAGAGGAGGACCGCCACCCCGCCCGTGTTGTCCCCCACTCCGGGGCCGTAGAGCCTCTCCCCCACCCGCCGGGGTGGGGCCGGGGGAAGGACGGTGTCCAGGTGGGCGAGGAGGAGCACCCTCCCCTCCCCGGCCCACACGTTTCCCAGGCCGTCGCGACGAGCCCCAGGGAGCCTCGAGGCCACGTAGTCCCCCCTCGCCTCCTCCCCCGCGAGGGGGGCGAGCTCCAGGAGGAAGCGCACCGGGTCCACTACTCTTCCGGCTCGGGCTGGGCCAGCCCCTCGCGGATGGCGTAGAGGGCGGCCTGGGTGCGGTTGTTGAGGTGGAGCTTCTGGAAGATCTCGGAAAGGCGGTTGCGCACCGTCTTTTCCGAGAGGCCGAGCTCGGCGGCGATCTCCAGGTTGGTGTAGCCCTGGGCCACCAGCTTCAGGATCTGCACCTCCCGCTCGGAAAGCTCGGCGTGCAAGGGAACCTGGGCCTCCCGCTTGGCCCGGAAGTCCTGGATGATCCGCCCGGCGAGCTCGGCGTCCAGGAGGACCTCCCCAGCGTGGACCCGGCGGATGGCCTCGGTGAGCTCCCGGGCGTCGGCGTCCTTGAGGAGGTACCCCCTCGCCCCCGCCTTCACCGCCTCAAAGACGTAGGCGTCCTGGCGGTACATGGTGAGGATGATGACCTTGGCCTGGGGCCACTCCTTGAGGATGGCCTGGGTGGCCTGCACCCCGTCTAGGCCCGGCATCTGGATGTCCATGAGGACCACGTCGGGCTTGGCCTCGAGGGCGTGCCTTAGGGCCTCCCAGCCGTCCTTGGCCTCTCCCACCACTCGGAAGTCCCCCTCCGCCTCCAAAAGGCTTTTGAGCCCCTGGCGGAAGAGGGCGTGGTCGTCTGCCAAAAGCACCCGGATCACCCCCTTATTGTAGCCCTCCCCCGAAGGCCCGGTGGTAGGGTGGAGGGGTGAAGGTCTTCGCCGTGGAAAAGCTGGTGCCCGGGGGCTACGGCCTGGCCCGGGGGGAAGAGGGGGCAGTCCTGGTGAAGGGAGCCTTCCCGGGGGAGGTGGTGCGGGGAAGGCCCGTGCGCCGCCGGGGAGCCCTCTTCCTGGAGGAGGTGGAGGTGCTCTCCCCCCGCCCCGACCGCTACCCCCACCCCCTCCCCCCCTCTGCCGACCTGCCCCTCGCCTATGAGGCCCAGCTTCCCCTCAAGGAAGGCCTGGTGCGGGAGGCCCTGGAGCGCATCGCCGGGCTCTCCTTCCCCCTAAGCCCCATCCGGCCCTCCCCAAGGCCCCTCGCCTACCGCACCGCCGCCCAGTACGCCCGCCACCCCTTGGGGGGCCTGGCCTACCGCCTCCCGCAAAGCCGCGCCCTTTTCCCCGTGGCCGAGGACCCCCTGGTGGCCGAGCCCCTGGCCTGGGCCCTGGAGGTCCTGAGGCTCTGGCCCCTCCCCGTGGAGGAGGTGGCCCTAAGGGGAAGCCTCAAGGAGGGAAAGGTCCTCCTGGGGCTCATCGGGGGAAACCCCGAGGCCCTGAAGCGGCCCGCCCGGGCCCTGGTAAAGGAGGGCTTCGCCGGGGTGGTCTGGGCCGAGCCCTCCCCCAAGGGGCGCTTCCGGGGGCAGGTGCGCCCCCTCCACGGGGAAAGGACCCTCCTGGAAGCCTTCGGTCCCCTCACCGCCACGGTGAGCGTGGAGAGCTTCGCCCAGGTGAACCCCGAGGCCATGGGCCTCCTCCTGGAGGAGGCCCGGGGGCTGGTCCTCGGGGGGAAGAGGGCGCTAGAGCTCTACGCGGGCTCGGGCCTCCTCTCCCTCCTCCTCGCCCCCCGCTACGGGGAGGTGGTGGCGGTGGAGATCAGCAAGGAGGCGGTGCGCCGGGGGGAGGCCGACCGGAAGCGGCTTGGAGTGGAGAACCTCCGCTTCCACCGGGGAGACGCCCGGGAGGCCCGGGCCCTGGGCGCCTTTGACCTTGTGGTCCTGGACCCCCCGCGGGCGGGCCTCGCCCCGGAGGTCCGGGCGTACCTCAAGGAAACCCGGCCCAAGGAGATCCTCTACGTGGCCTGCGACCCCGCCACCTGGGCCCGGGACGTGGGGGAGCTGGTCCGGGGGGGCTACCGCCTGGCCTTCGCCCGGCCCTACGATTTCTTCCCCTTCACCCACCACGTGGAGGTCCTCTCCCTCCTCCGCCTAGGGGAGGGGTAGGCCGGCGAAGAAGGGGGCGGGGTCCACCGGCACCCCGAAGAGGCGCGCCTCCAGGTGCAGGTGGGGGCCGGTGGAAAGCCCGGTGCTTCCCAAAAGCCCCACCACCTGCCCGGCCTGCACCCTTTCCCCAAGGCGCACCCTCCGCTCCTTGAGGTGCCAGTACCCCGTGCAAAGCCCCGCCCCGTGGGCCACCACCACGGCCTCGCCCCGCACCTTGAGCCTCTCGGAGAGGACCACCACCCCATCCGCCACCGCCCGCACCGGGGTGCCCTCGAGGGCGGCGTAGTCCAGGCCCTCGTGGTAGGAGGTGAAGAGGTCGCCGTAGCGCCGCCGGACCCCGAAGGGGCTGGTGATCCGCCCCGAGAGGGGGAGGCGAAAAGCGAGGCCCGAGGGCAAAGCCCCCTCCTTGGGGCAGGCGGCCACCACCTTCTCCCGCTCCGCCTTGAGCCCTGGGTCCTTGAGGAGGGCCTCGAGGGCCGGGGAGAGGCGGAGGGTCTCCTGGGGGTAGCCCCCCGGGGCCACGCGCAGGGGCACCTCCACCCTTTCCCCGTCCAAGAGGAGCCGCAAGGGGTGCACCCCGGGCTCCGCCAGGGCCCCCACCGGGAGGAGGCCGAGGAGCCTGGCCCCTTGGGGGAAGAGGGGGTAGGTGGCCCCGAGAAACTCGGCCTGGCCCTCCCGGTAGCCCTCCACCACCAGGCCGAAGGCCCGCCCCTGCACCGGGGCAAGGTAGAGGGCCCGCCCCCGGGGGAGGGCCACCTCCACCGCCCGGCGCACCCGGAGGACCTGCCCGGGCCGGATGCGGCCAGGGTCCTTAAGCCCGTTGAGGCGGGCGAGCTCCTCCACCGTGGTGCCGTAGCGCCGGGCGATGGCGAAGAGGGTCTCCCCGGGGGCCACCACGTGGGTCTGGGCCCAGGCCAGGGCCAGGAGGAGGCCGAAGGCGAGGAGGCGGCGCATGGCCTTATGCTAAGGCAGAGGAGCCCCCATGGTGCTGATCCTGAACGGCCCCAACCTGAACCTCCTGGGCAGGCGGGAACCCGAGGTCTACGGCCGCACCACCCTGGAGGAGCTGGAGGCCCTCTGCGAGGCCTGGGGGGCGGAGCTTGGGCTTGGGGTGGCCTTCCGGCAGACCAACTACGAGGGCCAGCTCATTGAGTGGGTGCAGCAGGCCCACCAGGAAGGGTTTTTGGCCATCGTCCTGAACCCCGGGGCCCTCACCCACTACTCCTACGCCCTCCTGGACGCCATAAGGGCCCAGCCCCTTCCCGTGGTGGAGGTCCACCTCACCAACCTCCACGCCCGCGAGCCCTTCCGCCGCCACTCCGTGACCGCCCCCGCTTGCCGGGGCATCATTTCCGGCTTCGGGCCCCTCTCCTACAAGCTCGCCCTCCTCTACCTGGCGGAGACCCTGGAGGTGGGAGGCTGAGCCTCGAGGCCCCTCTTTGGACCCTTTCCCGCTTAGAGCGGTGGGGGAAAGCCCCGTGCTATAATGAAAGCTGGCGTCTAAACGCCTCTTAGGAGCGCTATGTCCCAGATACTGCCCGTAGAGATCACCGAGGAACTCAAGCAGAGCTTCATCAACTACGCCATGTCCGTCATCGTGGACCGGGCCCTGCCCGACGTGCGGGACGGGCTCAAGCCGGTCCAGCGGCGCATCCTCTTCGGGGCCTACCAGGAGGGGGTGCTCCCCAACCGCAAGCACGTGAAGAGCGCCAAGATCGTGGGCGAGGTCATGGGCAAGTACCACCCCCACGGGGACGCCGCCATCTACGACGCCCTGGCCCGCCTCGCCCAGCCCTGGAACCTGCGCTACCCCCTCATTGACGGCCAGGGGAACTTCGGCTCCATAGACGGCGACCCGCCCGCCGCCCAGCGCTACACCGAGGCGAGGCTTTCCCCCATCGGGGCGGAAATGCTCCTGGACATAGACAAGGAGACGGTGGACTTCCGCCCCAACTACGACGGCTCCCTCAAGGAGCCCGAGGTCCTCCCCGCCGCCATCCCCAACCTCCTGGTGAACGGGGCGAGCGGCATCGCCGTGGGCATGGCCACGAGCCTCCCGCCCCACAACCTCTCCGAGGTGGTGGACGCCCTGGTGGCCATGATCGAGAACCCAGGGATCCCCCTCGAGGAGGTCATGCGCCACCTCCCGGGGCCCGACTTCCCCACCGGGGGGAAGCTCTCCCGGAAGGGCATCCGGGAGGCCTACGCCACGGGCCGGGGAAGCCTCAAGGTGCGGGCCAAGGTGCGCGTGGAGGAGAAGGGCCAGAGGCCCGTCCTGGTGGTCACGGAGATCCCCTACCAGGTGAACAAGGCGGGCCTCATCGCCCAGATCGCCGCCCTGGTGAAGGCCAAGAAGCTTGAGGACATCGTGGCCCTCCGGGACGAGTCCGACCGCCAGGGCCTCCGCATCGCCATTGAGCTCAAGCGGGGGGCGAACCCCCAGGTGGTCCTGAACCAGCTCTACAAGCACACCGCCCTCCAGACCTCCTTCACGGTGAACCTCCTCGCCATCGTGAACGGGGAGCCCAAGGTCCTCTCCCTCCTGGACCTCATGCGCCACTACCTGGACCACCGCAAGGAGGTCCTAAAGCGCAAGAGCCTCTTTGACCTCAAGAAGGCGGAGGAGAGGGCCCACATCCTGGAAGGGCTCCTCATCGCCCTGGACCACATTGACGAGGTCATCGCCCTGATCCGGGCCTCGGAGGACGCGGGGGAAGCGCGGAGGGGCCTCATGGAGCGCTTCGGCCTCTCCGAGGCCCAGGCCCAGGCCATCCTGGACATGCGTCTCCAGCGCCTGGTGGCCCTGGAGCGGGAGAAGCTTTTGGAGGAGTACCGGGAGCTCATGGAGGAGATCGCGCGGCTCAAGGCCATCCTCGAGGACGAAACCCGCCTCTGGGGGGAGGTGAAGCGGGACCTCCTCCGGGTCAAGGAGCGGTACGGGGACGCGCGTCGCACCCTCATCGCCGAGTTTGAGGAGAGCTTCAGCCCCGAGGACCTCATTGAGGACGAGCCCATGGTCATCACTCTCACCGCCCAGGGCTTCCTCAAGCGCCTCCCCTTGGAGAGCTACCGGGCCCAAGGGCGGGGGGGGAAGGGCCTTTTGGCGGGCAAGACCAAGGAGGAGGACGAGGCCACCCAGGTCTTCGTGGCCGACGCCCACGACGACCTCCTCTTCTTCACGAACCGCGGCCGGGTCTACCGCCTCAAGGTCTACGAGCTCCCCGAGATGGGCCGCCAGGCCCGGGGGGTGCACGTGAAAAGCCTCCTTCCCCTCTCCGAGGAGGAGGAGGTGGCCGCCCTCCTCTCCGTGCGGGGCCTCGAGGGCGAGGGCTACCTGGTCTTCGCCACCGAGCGGGGCCTCGTCAAGCGCACCGCCCTCAAGGAGTACCAGAACCTGGGCCAGGCGGGCCTCATCGCCATAAGGCTCCAGGAGGGGGACCGCCTGGTGGGGGTGGCCCTCTCCGACCCCGAGGACGAGGCCATCCTGGCCACCGCCGAGGGCCAGGCCATCCGCTTCCCCCTGGAGGAGGTGCGGGCCACGGGCCGGGACACCCAAGGGGTGACCGGGATCCGCTTCAAGAAACCCGCCGACCGGGTAGTCTCCTTGGTCACGGTGAAGCCCGGGGAGATGGTGGACCTCCTCTCCGTGAGCACCCGGGGCTACGGCAAGCGCACCCCCCTCTCCGAGTACCCCCTGCAGGGGCGGGGCGGGATGGGGGTCATCACCTACGCCGTCTCGGCCAGGGTGGGAAGGCTCGCCGCCCTCCTCAAGGTGCGGGGGGCGGAGGACCTCCTGGTGCTCTCCAAGAAAGGCCTCGCCCTCCGCACCCCCGTGGCGGAGATCCGCCAGTACTCCCGGGCCACCGCCGGGGTAAAGGTGATGAACCTCCCGGAGGAGGACGAGGTGGCGAGCGCCTTCGTGGTGGAGGAGGAGAGGTAGATGGAGGAAGTGGTCTTCATCACCGTGCCCAGCGAGGAGGTGGCGAGGACCCTCGCCAGAACCCTGGTGGAAGAGCGCCTGGCGGCCTGCGTGAACATCGTCCCTGGCCTCACCTCCATTTACCGCTGGCAGGGGGAGGTGGTGGAGGACCGGGAGCTCCTCCTCATCGCCAAGACCACCACCCACGCCTTCCCCAAGCTCAAGGAACGGGTCAAGGCCCTCCACCCCTACACCGTGCCCGAGATCCTGGCCCTGCCCGTGGCCGAGGGGAACCGGGAGTACCTGGAGTGGCTTAGGGAGAACACCGGATGACCCCGGATATGCTGGACTTCCTCCGGGCGCTCCACGAGGCGGGGGCCCGGTTTTTGGTGATCGGCGGGTACGCCCTGGCCTTCCTGGGGAGGCCCCGCTTCACCAAGGATCTGGACCTGTGGGTGGACGCCCAGGAGGCAGAAAGGGTCCTCGCCGCCATCCGCGCTTTCTTCGGCGGGGACGACCTGGGCCTTGCCGTGGAAGACCTGGCAAGCCCAGGCGTGGTCCAGCTGGGCTACGCCCCCAACCGCATTGACCTGGTCATCCTGGACGCCCCCCCCTTTGACGCGGCCTTCGCCCGGGCCCTGGAGCGGGAGGTGGCGGGCGTCAGGGTCTACGTGGTGCACCCCGAGGACTTCAAGGCCCTGAAGCGGGCCTTCGGCCGACCCGTGGACCTCAGGGACCTGGAGGAGCTGGAATGAGAACCATCCGGTCCGTGGCCCGCCGCTTCCCCCTGGAAGCCCCGCCCGACGACCGGGCGGAGTGGCGGGAGGTACCCCTGGAGGAGCGCCTGAAGGCGGTGTGGGAGATGGCCCTCTTCTGGGCGAGGCTGGAGCTTGCCCAGGCGGAAAGGGAGGGGAGGAGGGCGGAGATCGCCGTGGAGCGGCTCCTCCCCGTGGCCCGGAGGCGCCCCTTGGGGAAAGGGTAGCCGGAACCAAATTTTTACAACCCGAAGGTTTACAAAATCCCCAGCGGCGTGCTACCCTGGGGGCAAGGAGGGAACCATGACCCAGGCCCGCGAAACCGCAAGCTTCAAGCCCGGAGAGGTCATCCTCTACCCCGGGGTGCCGGGGCCCAGGGAACGGGCCTTCCGGGTGCTCAAGGGGGTGGTGCGCCTCGAGGCGGTGGACGAGGAGGGCAACGCCCTCACCCTCCGCCTGGTGCGCCCCGGGGGGTTCTTCGGCGAGGAGGTCCTCTTCGGCCAGGAACGGGGCTACTTCGCCGAGGCGGTGACGGAGGTGGTCCTGGAGCCCCTACCCAAGGAGCCCCCTCCTGAGGTGCTGAGGGAACTCACCCAGCACCTGTCCCAGGCCCTCTCCGAGTCTTACCGCAGGATTGAGCGCCTGGCCACCCAGCGCCTCAAGAACCGCATGGCCGCGGCCCTCTTGGAGCTGGCGGAAACCCCCTTAGCCCAGGAAGAGGGAGGTGGAATCGTCCTCCACGCCACCCACGACGAGCTGGCCGCCGCCGTGGGGAGCGTGCGGGAGACGGTGACCAAGGTCATCGGGGAGCTCTCGCGGGAGGGCTACATCCGCTCGGGTTACGGCAAGATCTTCCTCAAGGACGTCCGGGGCCTCAAGGAGCTGGCCCAGGCCCGGGGGGACGGCCGGTAGCCGCGCCAGGATGAGGGCCCCGGTGCAAACCCTCCTCGCTTGGGAGCAAGCGCGGGGTCCACAATAGGCCCACCCCGTAAGCCCCGCCCCACCCGGGGGGCGTTGGCATAAACTGAAGGCCATGCGCCTCCGGCAACGCCTCCTCACCGGCCTGGTCACCCTTCTTCCCCTGCTGGTCACCCTCTACTTCCTGGGCTGGGTCTACACCTACTCCGGGAGCTACATCCAGGGTTTTCTCCGCCTCCTGAACCTCGAGGTGCCCCCCACCTACCTACCCCTCCTCCCCTTCGTCGGCCTCCTCTTGGCGGCGGTCCTCATCTACCTGGTGGGCGCCCTGGCCGAGAACTACCTGGGCAGGAGGCTTATCCTCTCCCTGGAGCGCTCCCTTCTCCTCCTGCCCATCGTGCGGGACATCTACAAGGCGGTGCAGCAGATCGCCCACACCCTCTTCGGGCAAAAGGAGGTGAAGTTCAGCCGAGCGGCGGTGATCGAGTACCCGAGGCGGGGGCTTTACACCCTCTGCTTCGTGGTCCAGCCCGTGGGGCACCGCCTTCCCCCTCTACCCGAGGGGTACACCGCGGTCCTCGTGCCCACGAGCCCCGTGCCCGCCAGCGGCATGGTGATCCTGGTCCCCTCGGAGGAGGTCATCCCCCTGGAGATCAGCGTGGAGGACGCCCTCAAGTACGTGGTCTCGGCGGGCTTCCTCCTCCCGGAAAAACCCCAAGGCCCCTTAACCTCCCTCCCACAAAAGGCGGAAAGGCCCTCCTAGAATGGGGGAAGGATGCGGTGCCTCCTCGTCCTCCCCCTCCTCCTGGCCGCGGCCCTGGCGGCCGTTCCCCCCCTCCTCGGCCCCACCCTGCCCCCGGGCACGGAGCTCAGGCTCCTCTCCGCCGACCTCAGGACCCTTCACGGGGCCTGGCGAGTGGAGGGCAGGCGCCTCCTTCCCCTCTCCCCACCCCTTGCGCCCAAGGCGGGGCAGGAGGTGCAGCTTCTCCTGGTCCTCCCGGGGGAGAAGCCCCGGGCCTTCCCCGGGATGGCCGAGCGGGGGGACGTCTTCCTCCCCTGGGAAAAGGAGCAGGTGAGCCTCCTCAGGCTCCTCAAGGAGGTCTACGGCCTCGCCCCTCCGGAAAGGCTTTGGCCATGAAGCGCATCCTCCTCATCGAGGACGACCCCGGGGTGGCCCAGCTGGTGGAGCTGGAGCTCAAGGAAGCGGGCTTCGCCGTGGACTGGGCGGCAAGCGGCATGGAGGGCCTGGTGAAGCACCGGGAGAAAAAGCCTGACCTGGTGGTGCTGGACCTGGGCCTTCCCGACCTGGACGGGGCCGAGGTGGCCCGGAGGATCCGCGCCACCGACGACACCCCCATCCTGGTCCTCACCGCCCAAGACGCCGTGGACCGCAAGGTCTCCCTGCTCTCCGAGGGGGCGGACGACTACCTGGTGAAGCCCTTCCACCCCGCCGAGCTTCTGGCCCGCATCCAGGTGCAGCTCCGCCGCAAAGGAGAGGGGGAGGTCTTCTCCGTGGGGCGGCTGGAGCTTTACCCCAGGAGGCGGCAGGTCTTCTTCGGGGAGCGGGAGGTGCGGCTTTCCCCCAAGGAGTTTGACCTCCTCTCCCTCCTCATGAGCCGCCCGGGACGGGTCTTCTCCCGCCAGGAGATCGAGGAGCGCATCTGGGGGAGACCCCTGGGCAAAGACTCCAACGTGCTGGACGTCCACGTGGCCAACCTCAGGGCCAAACTCCGGGAGGCCGGGGCCTACGGCTACCTGCGCACGGTGCGGGGGCTGGGCTACGCCGTGCGCCAGGGCAAGGGCGAGGAAGGCTAGGACCGGGCGGCCAGGGGGGTTTTCGGTGCTCTCCTTCCGCACCCGCCTCTTCTTGGCCTTCAGCCTCCTCTGGTTCCTCTTCCTGGGGGGAGCCTTGTACCTGGCGGGGCGGGGGGTGGAAGGGGCCCTCAAGGGCCACCTCGAGGCCACCCTCCTAAAGGACGCCCGCACGGTGGCCGAGGCCTACCAGAAGGGTCGGTCCGGAGCCCTCCTCACTACCGGGGGGGTGTACCTCCACCTCTACGCCGAGGACGGGGAGCCCCTGGTCCTCACCCGCCCCGACCACCGCCTGCCCCGGGAGGCCCTCCGGCAGGCGGGGCCCGAGCCCAGGGCCTTCTGGGCTCGGGGTTTTCTGGCGGCGGTGGTGCGCACCCCCTTGGGCCTCCTGGTCCTCACCGCCGAGGCGGCCCCCATTGAGGCCACCCTGGCCGCCCTGAGGCGGGCCCTTCTGGAGGCCTTCTTCCTCCTCTTCCCCCTGGGGGTGATCCTGGTCTACCTCACCGCCCGCCTGGCCACGCGGCCCCTGGAGGTGGCGGCCCGCGAGATCGCCACCCGGAGCCCCGAGCGGCTGGAACCCGTGCCCCTCACCCTCCCAAAGGACGAGTTCGGCCGCATGGTGGAGACGGTGAACGCCCTCCTCTCCGCCCTCAAGGAGGCCAAGGAGCGGGAGCGGGCTTTCCTCGCCGAGGCCAGCCACGAGCTCCGCACCCCCCTCACCGTCCTCCTCGGCCACCTGGACCGCCTGGGGCGGAACCCCATGGACCTCGAGGCCCTCCGCACCGCCCGGGCCACCGCCGAGAGGATGCGCCGCCTGGTGGAGGACCTCTTGGCCTTGGCCCAAGGCGAGGCGGGCTTCCGCTTCAGCCCCCACATCGTGGACCTGAAGGCCCTGGCGGAGGAGGCCGCCCGGGAGCACGGGGTGGCCTTCCGGGGAGAGGAAGCCGAGGTCCTGGGCGACCCCGACCGCCTCTTGCAGATGCTTCGCAACCTCGTCGCCAACGGGGTGCGGGCCGCGGGGAAGGAGGGGGTGCAGGTAAGGGTGCGCCGGGAGGAAGGCCACGCCCTCCTGGAGGTGGAGGACTCGGGGCCCGGGATCCCCCAAGACCTCCTCCCCCACCTTTTCCAGCGCTTCGCCCGGGGGCCCGGGGGCGGGACGGGGCTCGGCCTCGCCATCGCCCGGGCCATCGCCAAGGCCCACGGCGGGGATATCTCCGTGGAAAGCCGCCCCAGGCGCACGGTCTTTAGGGTGCGGCTACCCCTTTTGGAGGAGGAGTAGGGCTTATGCTAGGGCCAAATGCGCGTGGCCCTCTTCATCACCTGCCTGGCCGACCAGTTCTACGCCGAGGCCGGGGTGGCGGCGGTGCGGCTCCTTAGGGCCCTGGGGGTGGAGGTGGACTTCCCCGAGGGCCAGACCTGCTGCGGCCAGCCCGCCTTCAACGCCGGGTACTGGGAGGAGGCGAGGCCCCTGGCGAAGCGCACCCTAAGGGTCTTCGCCGAGGCGGAGTACGTGGTCCTGCCCTCGGGAAGCTGCGCCAGCATGGTGAAGAACCACTACCCCGAGCTCCTTCCCGGAAACCGGGAGGCCTTGGCGATGGCCGAGAAGACCTACGAGCTCTCCCAGTTCCTGGTGCGGGTCCTCGGGGTGGAGAGGCTCGGGGAGGGGCTTAAGGGGAGGAAGGTGGCCTACCACCACGGCTGCCACGCCCTGAGGGAGCTTGGGGTGCGGGAAGAGCCCCTTCTCCTCCTCCAAAACGCCGGGGCGGAGCTTCTTCCCTGGGAGGCCGGAGAGGAGTGCTGCGGCTTCGGGGGGCTTTTCTCGGTGAAGCTCCCCGAGGTCTCCTTGGCCATGGCGGACCGGAAGCTCGCCACCTTACCCGAGGCCGAGGTCCTCACCTCCACGGACGCGGGCTGCCTCCTCCACCTCGCGGGGCGCCTGGGCAAAAAGGGCAAAAACCTCAGGGTGGCCCCCCTCGCCACCCTGCTCTGGGAGGCGTATGCGGGCTAAGGCCAGGCTCTACCCCAAGGAGGCGGCAAGGCTCCTCCGGGAAAAGCCCGGGGTGCGGGAGGCGGTCACCGGGGCCACCCTCCACTTTGAGAGGAACCGCCTTAAGGCCTACGCCGAGGTCCCCATCGGGGAGTGGCGGGAGAGGGCCAAGGCGGTGAAGGACCACGTCCTAAGCCACCTGGACCACTACCTGGAGCTCGCGGAAAGGCGGCTTAGGGAAAACGGCGTCCAGGTGCATTGGGCCGAGACCCCCGAGGACGCCCACCGGGTCCTCAGGGAGATCGTCCAAAGGCACGGGGTCAAGCGGGCGGTGAAGGCCAAGAGCATGCTCACCGAGGAGCTCGGGGTGAACCCCCTCCTCGAGGCCCTGGGGGTGGAGGTCTACGAGACCGACCTCGGGGAGTACCTGATCCAGCTCTTGGGCGAGCCCCCAAGCCACATCGTGGGCCCCGCCATCCACCTCTCCCTGGAGGAGATCCAGAAGCTTTTCCACCAGCGCTTCGGCACCCCCCCGGACGCCCCCCCCGAGGCCCTGGCCCAGGTGGCGCGGCGGGTGCTTAGGGAGGCCTTCCTCTCGGCCGAGCTCGGCCTGAGCGGGGCCAACTTCCTGGTGGCGGAGACCGGGACCCTGGCCCTCATGGAAAACGAGGGGAACATCAGGCTCTCCACGAGCCTCCCCAGGGTGCACGTGGCCTTCGTGGGGCTGGAGAAGCTCCTTCCCCGCTCCGCCGACCTCGCCCTCTTCCTCCCCCTCACCGCCCGGGCGGCCACGGGGCAGCGCCTTTCCACCTACGTTTCCCTCCTCCAGGGCCCGGCCAGGGCGGGGGAGGAGGGCCCCGAGGAAGTGCACGTGGTCCTGGTGGACCACGGGCGCACCGCCCTCCTTCAGGATCCCGAGGCCTGGGAGACCCTGCGGTGCCTCCGCTGCGGGGCCTGCCTCAACGCCTGCCCGGTTTACCGCCAGACCGGGGGGCACCCCTACGGCTATGTTTACTCGGGGCCCATCGGGGCGGTTTTGGACCCCGGGCTCCTCGGCCTGGAGGAGGCCTACCCCCTGCCCTACGCCTCCACCCTCTGCGGGGCCTGCTATGAGGCCTGCCCGGTGAAGATCCCCATCCCCAAGCTCCTCCTCGCCTGGCGGCACCGGGCGGTGGCCGAGGGCCTCACCCCCGCCTGGGAGGGGGCGGCCATGCGGGCCTTCCGCAAGGTCATGGAAAGCCCCGCCCTCTACCGCCTCTTCTCCAAGGGCCTGAGGGGGCTTCCCCTGCCCCAGGACCTCCTCCCCCTCCTCAAGGCCTGGACCGAGGGCAGGGGCCCCCTGAAGCCCAGCCCCAGGCCCTTCCACGAGCTCTGGAAGGAGGTGGAGGAGGCCGAGGATGGACCCTAGGACCCGCATCCTCGCCCGCGTGCGGCGCGCCCTGGGGGGAAGGCCCAAGGCCCTCCTCCCCGAGCACCCCCACACCCCCCTCCCCCTGGACCCCGTGGACCTCCTCCTTAGGCGCCTAAAGGAGAACGGGGCCGAGGCCGAAAGGCTTCCCCGGGAGGAGGCCCGCTCCTTCGCCCTAAGCCTCGCCCAGGGGCTTCCCGGGGCCGCCTTCGGCAAGACCCTTCCCGAAGACCTCAGGCCCCCCCTTCCCGAGCTTCCCCCCGAGGAGGCCCCCCTGGGCCTCTCCTACGCCCTCTTCGCCGTGGCGGAGACGGGGAGCGTGGCCCTTTCCAGCGAGGAGGGCCGAAGGGTCCAGCTCCTCCCCCCCATCCACCTGGTCTTCGTGGAGGCGGGGAGGGTGTACGGGACCCTCCTCGAGGCCCTGGAGGACCTCAAAGCCCTCCCCGCCGCCCTCGGCCTCCACTCCGGCCCCTCCAAGAGCGCGGACATCGGCCAGGTGATGGTCAAGGGGGTCCACGGACCCGGGAGGCTCGTGGTGGTCGTGCTCACCGGCCCGGAGGGACCTCCAGATAGGCCGGAGGGGGAGAAAGAGGGCGGAGGTTGAGGCGGAACCCCCCCTCGCCCCGCACGAAGAGGGGCCACCACACGAAGTTCGCCCGCCCGGCGATAGCCTCCTGGGGCACGGGGCCGAAGGTGCGGGAATCCTCGGAACCCCCGAGGGTGCGGTTGTCCCCCATGACGAAGTAGTAGCCCTTCCTCAGCTTGATGCGGCCCACCTCGCAGGACTCCTCCAGTCGGCTCCGGTCCAGCACCTCCTTGGAGGGAGGGAGGAGCATCTCCTTGAGGGGCCTGAGGTAGGCGGGGAGGAGCTCCACGGGGAAGTCCCCCTGCTGGGTGATGATCCGGGTCATCCGCCCCTCCTTGTAGCACACCCCGGGGAAGGAGTCGGGCCAGGGGGAAAGGCGATCGGTGATGTGGGTTTCCGCCAGGGGCTTCCCGTTCACGTACACCACCCCCCGCTCCACGTAGACCTCGTCCCCGGGGACCGCCACGATGCGCTTGATGAAGAAGGCCCGGAAGGAGAAGCCTAAGACGGGAAAGCGGGCGGTGGCGAAGGGGGTGCCCTCCGGGGGCTTCAGGATGGCGATCTCTCCCCGGCGCCACTCCGTTAGGCCGAAGCGCACCAGCCAGGTCTCCCACTTGGGCACCAGGACCCTCTCCCCGTTTATCAAGGTGGGGAACATGCTCTGGCCCACCACCCCCACGGTGGTGAAGACGAAGGTGGTGACCAAAAAGGCCACCAGGAGGGCCTCCCCCACCTGGCGGAACCACTCCTTGAACAGGTACTCCCAAAAAGCCTTCATACCCCTCCCACTTTAGCAAGGGCCGCCCGCGCCGCCTGGCGGCCGGCCTCCACGATCTCCTCGAGGCGGCGGAAGTCCTCTATGCCCACCCCCTGGAGGCTCGGTCGGACGTAGACCTCCGGGGCGTAGAGGGTGAGGCGCACCGAGGTGAGGTGGACCTGCATCAGGTCCACCGCCCGCCGGGCCAGGGCGAGAAGGCCCCGGGGCACCTCCTCCACCGCCCTTTCCGGGGTCACGTCCACGGCGTAGACCTCCCCCGCCCCCAGGAGGCGGGCGGCGTCCACGGGCAGGTTGTCCAGCACCCCCCCGTCAAAAAGAAACCTCCCCTCCCGCTCCACCGGGGCCAGAAGGCCGGGGTAGGCGGCCGAGGCCAGCACGGCGCTCGGCAGCTCCCCCTGGGTCAGGAAGACCAGCCTCCCCGAGACCGCGTCCACGGCGGTCACCACCAAGGACCGCTTGAGCCCAGAAAAGGTTTCGGGCAGGTGCTCGGCCAGAAAATCCTTGAGCTTTCTGCGGGAGAAAACCCCCTCCCTGGGGGAAAGGCCGAGAAGGCCCAGCCAGGGGGTTTTCCGGGCCAAGGCCAGCATCTCCTCCGGGCTTTTCCCCGCGGCGAAGAGGGCCCCCACGATGGCCCCCATGCTGGTGCCCGCCACCACCTGGAAGTCCAGGCCAGCTTCTAAAAAAACCTCCAGGGCCCCGATGTGGGCGAGGCCCCGGGCCCCGCCTCCGGAAAACGCCAGACCGCGCACGGGAAAATCCTAACGGCTCCCAGGTGAAAGAGGTGAGGGGCGGGTATAGTGGAGGCGGTGAGCCTGGCGGGGAAGACCCTCCTTGAGCGCTACCGGGTGGTGCGTCCTCTGGGCCAGGGGGCGCTGGCCACGGTCTACCTGGCCTTTGACCCCTTCGGTACCCCCTACGCCCTCAAGGTCTTCCCCAAGGGGACCGAGGCCCGGCGGGACCGGGAGCTTTGGGTGGGGAAGCGGCTTTCCCACCCCAACCTCAACCCGGTGCTGGAGGCTTTAAACCTGGAGGAAGGCCCCGCCCTCCTCCTGGCCTACGCCCCGGGGGAGGAGATGGACCGCTGGATGCTCCGCCGCCCCGGGAAGAAGCGGGCCCTCCTCGTTTTCCGGCAGCTCCTCGAGGCCTTAGCCCACATGCACGAGAAGGGCCTGGTCCACCGGGACGTGAAGCCGGAAAACCTCATCGTGGCCGGCACCGACGAGGCGAGGCTTTTGGACTTTGACCTCTCGGGTCCGGCCCTCGAGGCCTTCAAAAAGCCCTTGCGGGTGGGCACCCTGCCCTACCTGGCCCCGGAGCAGGTGCTGGGGCGAAGCCCTGGGCCGGAGGCCGACGTCTACGCCGCCGGAGTCATACTCTATTGGATTCTTTCCGGGGAGCACCCCTTCGTGGGGACGCCGGAGGAGGTCCTCCTGGGCCACCTGCAGGGGGCCGTCCCCCCCTTGACGGACCTGGCCCCAAAGGAGCGGGAATACCTGGAGCGCCTCCTGGCCAAACGGCCCGAGGCCCGCTTTTCCACGGCGGGGGAAGCCTTAAAGGCCTTTCCCTTTTAGCGCCCATGCCTTCGTGTGTCCTCCTCTCCACCCTCCTCGGCTCGGCCCTTTTCGCGGGCCTGGGCGAGGTGGCGGTGGGGCGGCTTTGGGTGGAACCTCCCTCCGGGAGGTCCCCCCGCCCGGCAAGGGGCCCTGCCCCAGGCCCTAGCGGGCGAAGGCCCCGTTGGCCAGAAAGCTGAGAATGCCGGAAAGAAGCCCCTGGGCCACCTTTTCCCGATAGCTCGCCTCCCGAAGGCGCCTGCCCTCTGCCGGGTGGTCGCCGAAGCCGATCTCCACCAGGACCGCCGGCACCTTGGCGTAGCGGAGGACGAAGAGGTCCCCGGGGAAGCTCCCCCGGTAGGGGCTTCCCGTGGCCTGGGAGAGCTTTCGGCCCAGGGTTTCGGCGAGGCGCTGGCTGTAGCGCTGGTTGGCCTGGGCCACGATGTCCGAAAGGATGCGCTCGGCCACGCTCTTGGTCTCCTCGGTGAGGCGCTTGCCCAGCTCCCCGCCGCCGTTTTCCCGGATCACCTGGGCCACGACCCTCGGGTCCTGGGCCCGGCCGAAGAAGTAGACCTCCACCCCTCGGACGGTGCGGGTGGGGAAGGCGTTCACGTGGATGGAGATGAAAAGGTTCACCCGGGAGCTGTCGGCCATGGCCGCCCTCCGGGAGAGGTCCTCCCGTTTATCCGGGGAGAGGTGGGCGTCCCGGTCGCGGGTGAGGCGCACCTCTATCCCCTCGGCCTCGAGGAGACGCTTTAGGCGGTGGGCCACGTCCAGGACCACCTCCTTCTCCACCACGTAGCCCACCATCCCGGGGTCTATCCCCCCGTGCCCCGGGTCCAGGAGGACCACGGGCTTGGGGGGCTTAGGGGCGCGCCTTGCGGGCGGAGAGGAGGAAGGCAAGGGCGGATCCTTGGCCTTCTTCAGGCTCAGATCCAGCACCAAGCGCTCGGGATCGGCGTAGCGCTGGGCCTTCACCTCCACCAGGGCCTTGAGGCGCACCAGGACCCGCACCCCCCCCTTCTCGGGCACCACCTGCACCGAGGCCACCTCGGGGGAGTTCACCAGGAGGTCCCGAGCCTCGGCCCTGAGGCCGGAGAAGAAAAGGGTGAGCAGGCCGCCCTCCTGGTCCAGACGGTAGGCCACCCCGGCCGAGGGCAGGTCAAAGACCAGGCGGGTAAAGCCCTCGTGGACTCCCACCCTGGGGAAGGCCAGGGCGAAGCTCCATAGGAAGCAAAGGCTCCAAAGCCACCGCATTCAGGCCCCATTCTAGCGGCTTGGATGAGGGTCTGGTAAAATCCAGCTCATGACGAAGAAGGTGGTCCTCTACAACCTGGTGGGGCACCGCTTCCTGGGGGTGAACGAGAGGGGGGACAAGGTGATGGTGGATGGGGACGAGCCCTCCACCGGGCCCCGTCCCATGGAGCTCCTCCTCATGGCCCTGGGGGCATGCACGGCCTACGACGTGGTGGACATCATGAGGAAGAAGAAGCAGCCCCTCTCCCGCTACCGGGTGGAGGTGGAAGGGGAAAGGGCCGAGACCCACCCCAAGCGCTACACCCGCATCACCGTCACCCACATCGCCTCCGGGCCCAACGTGACCCTCGAGGCCCTGGAGAGGGCCGTCCACCTCTCCCACACCAAGTACTGCTCCGCGTCCGCCAACCTCAACGCCGAGATCACCACCCGGGTGGTCCTGGAGCCCTGGGAGGAAGGGGAAGGGTAATGTTCCTCGCGGTGGACATCGGCAACACCTCCACCGCCCTCGGCCTCTTTGAGGGGGAGCGCCTCGTGGCCCACTTCCGCATCCACACCGAAAGGATGCGGATGGAAAGCGAGTACCGGGTCATCCTGAAAAACCTCTTCGCCCTGGAGGACCTCCCGCCCCCCAAGGCCGCCCTCCTCGCCAGCGTGGTCCCTCCCGTGGAGCGGGAGATGAAAAGGGCCATAGAAAGGCTTTTCGGCATCCAGGCCGACATCGTGGACGCCGAGGCCACGGGCCTCGAGGTCCTCATAGACAACCCCAAGGAGGCCGGGGCCGACCGCCTGGTGAACGCCGTGGGGGCCCTGGCCTACGAAAGCCCCACGGGCCGCTACATCGTGGTGGACTTCGGCACCGCCACCACCTTTGACCTGGTGGAGGCGCCGGGCCGCTACCTGGGCGGGGCCATCACCATCGGCCCCCAGACCGCCGCCGACGCCTTGGCCGCCCGCACCGCCAAGCTCCCTCGCATAGACCTGGTACCGCCTAAGCAGGCTGTGGGGAAGAACACCCTCGAGGCCCTCCGCTCGGGCCTGGTGCTGGGCTACGCCGCCCTGGTGGAGGGCATGGTGCGCCGCTTCAAGGAGGAGGCGGGGGAGGCCCTGGTCATCGCCACCGGGGGCTTTGCCGAAACCCTTAAGCCCATCTGCCCCTCCTTTGACGTGGTGGACGAGGACCTCACCCTCAAGGGGCTTCTTCGCATCCACCTGGCGCGAGGGTAAACCCATAAACGTACCGCCCCTCCTCCGGCAAAAGGGCGTACCGCCACCCCTCCACCCGGTAGAAGCCTAGGTCCCGCCACCTCCCCGGGGCCTCCCTGAGGAAAACCCGGAGGGGCGTGCCCTCCCGGTGGGCCAGAAGGAGCCTGAGGTTCCCGCCCAGGGGTTCCTGGTGGCCCCGCTTCCCCTCCCCCATGTAAGAGGATGCGGCCCCCGCGCAAAAAAGGTTCCGGTACCCCGACTCCCCCCGGTCCACCAGAAGGCTACGTGGGCTTGCCTTGCAAAGATTGGGGCGACGGGTGTATATCTCCCTCCTGATAGGCAAGAGAGGCTTTGCTCGCAGGGAACCAAGCCCCAAGGAGGTGCTCGCCCACGGCCTACGCCTGGCCCAAGAGGTGGCTCCACCCACAAGCGGGGCCGCCCCTGGCGCTACAGCCACGCCCTTTACCTGGCCCTCCTGATGGAAAGGCCCTTCCCTTCCCACCAGTCCCTGGCCCGCTACGCCCTCGAGCACCTGGACCTTCAGCTCTTAGAAACCCTCCTGGAGAGGCTTGTCCGCGAACTGGAGGCCCACCTCGCCTCGGAATCCTCGCCGGAGGAGGAAGCGCCTTCCGGCCAAGCGCCGGCGCCTCCCCCGGACACCACGGGGCTGGCCTACCGGAGGGAGGACCGGCTTCTCCCCTTTCGTCGGGGGGAGGAGGCGCGGCGGCACGCGCGGCTTCTGGCGCTCGATCTTGGCCATAAGGCTGGTGGAGAAGCCTGCCATGCGGGCGAGTTCTTCCTGGGTGAGGCCGAGCTCCCCCCGCCTTTCGCTGATGCGGAGGATGTGGCGGGGGAGGGGGCGTTTGCTGGTGCGTGGCATAGCCACACGATACGGTCTGTTCTCTTAACGCAAACGGGGCGCGTGCTTATGCAGGATATGCGGGGGGTGCAAGTTTTGAGCCATCCTACCCGCGTTCCCTGAGAAGGGCGGCGAGGCGCTGGAAGGCCTCCCGCGCCCGGGCCTCCTCCAGGGGCCCCGGCTCCGCCACGAAGAGCCTCTCCAGGAGGAGCCCCGGAAGCCTCAAGGGGGAGGAGCGGGGAAGCTTCACGTGCAGGAAGAGCCCCAGGGGGACGGCGAGGGGCGCGAGGGGGGGATAGATCGCCAAGAGGGCGAGGGCGATGGGAAGGGAGATCCCCACCGCCACCGTCCCGCAGGCGGGGGAGAGGGCCTTGGCCCGCCTCCAGGCCTCCTCCGGCTCCACCCCCTCCTCCACGAGGAGGAGGGCCTCCACCACCTTGTGCTCCGCCCCGTGCCAGCGCCTCATGGCCCCGAAGCGGAGGGCGAGGGGGGCGAGGAGGAGGAGGGCGGGGAGGGCGAGGTAAGGGGCCTTTTCCTTCCCCAGGGCGAGGAGGACGAGGGCGGGGGCGAGGAGAAGGGCGACGAGGGCGAGGGACTCCGCCCCGCGCCGCCCCCTCGTCACCCGCACCCCGCGGGCGTCCACGGAGCAGACGAGCCCCTCTCCCCGAATCTCAAACCCCCACGGCGAGGAAGCGCCTACCCAGGCCATGGGGGCATTTTAGAGCAAGCATAAGGTCGCGGTGGTCAGGAGGGTAAACCGCCCCTCCCCAGACCGTCCAGGACCAGGTCCGCCTCCTCGAGGCCCCGCCGGGCTCAGGTTTTCACAGCTCTTTCACAGGTTCCTGTATCCTTTAGTTATAGGAGGGAGATATGCGGAGAGCGCTCTTGGGTTTTGCCCTTCTCGCCCTGGCCGTGGCCCTGGCCCAGGCCCTGGGCCTGGACCTCCGGCCCTACCTGGTCAAGGTGGTAGAGGGCAAAGAGGTCTACGAGGAAAACCCCCCGGCGGTGAAGCCCGGGGACGTCCTGGAGTGGCGCCTCCTGGCGGAGAACCGCTCGCAGGGCGACCTCCGCCAGGTGGCCCTGGTCATCCCCATTCCCAAGGAGACCTACTACCTGGAGGGGAGCGCCAAGCCCCTCCAGGTGGGGGGTGCCACCCTCAGGCCCGAGTTCAGCTTTGACGGGGGGAAGACCTTCGGCCTGCCCCCCCTCAAGAAGCGGGTCCGGGTGGTGGAAGGCGGAAAGGAGGTGGAGAAGGAGGTGGAGGTGAAGCCGGAAGAGTACACCCACGTCCGCTGGGTCGTCCCCCTTCTTCCCAAGGGGGCCAAGGTTTCGGTCAGTCTTAGGACGGTTGTGAGGTAAGGAGGTTGAGAGATGAGGACGAAAGCCGTATGGTTGTTCCTTGGGGCGTTGCTCCTGGGGCTGGCCTACGCCATGACCCCGGCGGGCACGGCCATCCAGAACCAGGCTTCCGCAAGCTACATTGACTCCGCGGGCCAGCCCAGGACCACCACGTCCAACCTGGTGACCACCCTGGTCCAGCAGGTCTACGCCTTCAGCATCACGCCCAACGGTCCAGACGAGGCAAACCCCGGCCAGACCAAGAACGCCCTCCCGGGGGGCCAGGTGGTCTTCACCTACCTGGTGCAGAACAACGGGAACGGCACGGACACCATCAACCTAATCATCGGGAGCACCGAGCAGGGCACCGCCGATGACTTTGACCTTTCAAGCCCCACCATCTACCGGGACGCCAACTGCAACGGCGTCCTGGACGCCGGGGAGGCCACCCCCATCCCATCGGTTACCCTCGGCATGGGCCAGCAGGCCTGCCTTCTCGTGGTGGCCACGGTGGATCCCACCGCCACGAACGGGAAGTACGGCAACCTGAACCTCCGGGGCACCTCCGCGGGGGGGTCCACCGACACGGACAACTGGGCCCGGGCCGTGGCCACCACCGCCGGCGCCCTCACCGCGAGCAAAGCCGCAAGCCCCTCGGGCGCCGTGGCCCCAGGCGACACCATCACCTACACCATCTCCGGGCAGAACGTGGGCGGTAGCGCCGTCTACGGCATCCCCGTGACCGTGGACGGGACCTCTAAAACGGGCATCCTCATCGCCGACGTCCTGCCCACGGGCCTCACGGTGAGCGCCATGCCCACCGGCACCGCCGGGGCCGGCACGGTCCGCATCATCTACGATGACGACGGGTCCGGCTGGCGGACCCTCACTTCCCTTCCCACTGGCGGACTCACCGGAAACGGCACCATCAAGATCGGCATGCTCATTGAGGGCACGGGGGCCTTCTTCCCCGTGGGCGCCCAGTACACCTTCAGCTTCCAGGCCCAGGTGCCCACAAGCGCCTCCGCCGGAGCCACCTACAGCAACAGCGCCACGGTGCGGTTTGACGCCAACGGCGATGGCGACGCCGACGACCCCGGCGAAACCCTCACCACCAACTCCACCACCAACACCGTGGGCGCGAGCTACAGCGTGGCCGTGGGCCCCTACGGCCACCCCGAGGGCGGGGCAACCGGCTCCTACCCCGCGGGCGGCTACACCGTGACCCGCTCGGGCGACACCCAGACCATCGCCACCGCCAACTCGGGCACCACGGTCACCTTCCGCCACACCCTCAAGAACACGGGGAACACGGGGGATAGCTTCACCCTCTCCTACACCGGGGCGCCCTCTGGCTGGGCCTGCCAGCTGGTGGCCGACGACCTCACCACCCCCATCTCCGGCCCCGTGGGCCCGGTGGCGGTGGGCGGCACCTACGACTTCGCCCTGAAGTGCGCCATCCCCAGCACCTACACGAGCACCACGGCCGTGAGCCTCACCGTCACCGCCACCAGCGTGGGGGACACCTCCAAGAGCGACACCACCACGGACACCGTGAGCCAGGTGAATGACGGCTTCCGCCTGGACATCTACGGTGGCCTTGACGGCTCCGGCACCTACACGCACAGCAAGGCATCTGGCTCCACCAACACCTCTGACGACCCCGCCACTTCTCGTCCTGCTATTCCCACCACCACCGCCAACCCCGGGGCCTCCGTGGTCTACCGGCTTCGGGTGGACAACCTCAACCCCAACCGCTTGGCGGACAACTACCAGCTTTCCGTTCAGGAGGTGTCTAAGTTCGACCAAGTGGACAACGTGCTCTTCTACGCCGACGCCAACGACGACGGTGTGCCCGACGGGGCTCCCATCACCAACACCGGCATGGTCCCCGCCGGCGGCACCTTCAAGTACCTGGCCGTGGTGACCCTTAAGCCCAACGCCTCTCCCGTGAGCGTGGGCTTCAACTTCAGGGCCCAGAGCACCCAGTCCGCCAGCGAACCCATTGACTACGTCTACGCCCAGATAAACGTCAACATCCTGGCC
>NZ_JBWGQW010000006.1:0-54965 GCF_056332225.1 Thermus sp.
CCCCTGTGGCCGTGGCGGCGGCCCCGGCGGCGGCGGCCGCGGCGGCTCCTGCGGAGGAGAAGACCGAGTTTGACGTGATCCTCAAGGAGGCCGGGGCCAAGAAGCTGGAGGTCATCAAGGAGCTTCGGGCCATCACCGGGCTCGGCCTCAAGGAGGCCAAGGACCTGGCCGAGAAGGGCGGCCCCATCAAGGAGGGGGTTTCCAAGGCCGAGGCCGAGGAGATCAAGAAGAAGCTCGAGGCCGTGGGCGCGGTGGTGGAGCTGAAGTAGGGCCGTCCCACGGGGTGCCCCCCGGGCCTTTAGGCCCGGGGCTTTCTATTGGCGTGAACCCTTCGCCTAAGCCAAGGCCATAAGGCCTCTCTAGGCCTTCTTTCCCGGGGCCCCCAGGCTGGCGCCAGCCTGGGGTGGTATTACTGCCAGCGCTCCTCGGGGGGAAGCCCCTTTAGGCCCCGCAGCACTTCCCCCACCAGGTAGAGGCTTCCCGCCACCACCACCCGATCCGCAAGCCCCAAGGCCCGCTCCAGGGCCCGCATGGGGTCTTCCTCCACCTGGGCTCCGGGGAAGAGGGGGAGGAGGGCCCTGGGGTCCTGGCTCCTCGGGGAGGCGTAGCGGGTGAGCACCACGGGGCCAAGTCCCCTCAGGGCCTCGGCCATGGCGGCGTGGTCCTTGTCCCTGGAAAAGGCCAGGACAAAGGCGGCGGGCAGAAGCCCGTGGAAGCGGAGCGCTTCCTTTAGGGCCTGGGCCCCTTCGGGGTTGTGGGCCCCGTCCAGGAGAAGCTCCCCTCCTCCGTGGGCGAGGCGCTGGAGGCGGCCCGGGTTTTCCGCCTGGCGGAGCCCCGCTTCCACCGCCTCCCAGGAAGCCCCAAGGAAGCGGCCCGCCAGGGCGGCCAGGGCCAGGTTCTCCGCCTGGTGGGGGCCGAGGAGGCGGGCGGCGAGCCTCAGGGCTTCCCCGGTCCTCTCCAGGCGCAGGGTGAAGGCGAGGCCCTCGGGCAGGGCCTCCACCCCCTCCACCTGGAAGTCTTCCCCCAGGACCCAAAGGGGCGTCCCCCGGGCCCGGGCCTCCGCCTTCAGGGCGGCGAGGCCCTCTCCCTTGGCGGCGGTGAGGGCGGGGGTGCCCCCGCGGAAGATCCCCGCCTTCTCCCGGGCCACGTCCTTCAGGGTGGGGCCCAGGACCTCGAGGTGGTCGTGGCCGATGTTGGTGACCACGGAAAGGGCGGGCTCGGCGGCGTTGGTGGCGTCCAGGCGGCCACCCAGCCCCACCTCCAGCACGGCGAACTCCACCCCCTCCCGGGCGAAGTGGAGGAGGGCGAGGGCGGTGGCGGCCTCAAAGAAGCTCGCCCCCAAGGCCTCGGCGTGGGGGCGGACCTCCTCCAGGAGGGCGAGGAGGGTTCCCTCGGGAATGGGCTTTCCCCGGACCTGGATGCGCTCGGAGAAGGCCACCAGGTGGGGGCTGGTGTAGAGGCCCACCTCGAGCCCCGCCTCCTCCAGGATGGCGGCCAGGGCCCGGGCCACGGTGCCCTTGCCGTTGGTCCCGCCCACCAGGGCCACGGGGTAGGCCTCCTCCGGGTGGCCGAGGCGGGCGAGAAGGGCCCGGATGCGCTCCAGGCCCAGGGTGAGCTGGCTCTGCCGGGCGTAGAGCCAGGCCAGGGGGTCCATCAGCCCTTGAGGGCCGCCTTGCAGGTGGGGCAGAGGCCCCGGTAAGTGACCTCTACCGCCCGCACCTCCACGCCAGGATGGGCCTTTCGGGCTAGGGCCTCGAGGTCGGGGAGGTCTACCTCCAGGTCCACGATGGCCCCGCATCCTTCGCAGACCAGGTGCAGGTGAGGGTGGAGGTTGGCGTCGTACCGGGTGGCCTCCCCCGCCTGGGCGATGGGCACCAGGTAGCCCTCCTCTACCAGGGCCTCGAGGGTGCGGTAGACCGTGGCCAGGCTCACCCTGGGGACCACCTTGCGCACCTCCTGGTAGATCCAGGAGGCGTCCGGGTGGTTTTTGGCCCGGCGCACCACCTCGAGGACGGCCCTGCGCTGGCGGGTCAAGCGTTTCAGCGCCATCCCTTTCACTATACCCCAAAGCCGGGGGAATCTCCACTAAAAGGGTCGGATTTGCTCAAGGATCTCCCGCCCCCCCTGCTCCAGGACGTCCCGGGCGAGCTCTAGGCCGAGCTCCTCCGCCTCGGAGGCGTCCCCCTCGATCTCCGCCCGGATGAAGCTCTTGCCGTCGGGGGAGAAGAGGCCCCCTTCCAGGAAGAGGGCGCCGTCCTCGGCCACCTGGGCCAGGGCCCCCACCGGGGCCAGGCACCCGGCGCCAAGGCCCTTCAGGAAGGCCCTCTCCGCCCGCACCCGGTCGTGGGAGGGGGGGTGGTGGAGGGCGTAGCAGAGCTCCTCCGCGAGGTCATCCCCCTGGCGGACCTCTAGGGCCAGGGCCCCCTGGCCCGGGGCGGGGAGCATGACCTCGGGCTCCAGGAACTGGTCGATGCGGTTTCTCAGGTCCAGCCGGATGAGCCCCGCCGCCGCCAGGACGATGGCGTCGTACTCCCCGTTGCCCAGGGCGGTCAGGCGGGTGTCCACGTTGCCCCGGAGATCTTTCACAAGGAGGTCTTGGCGGTAAGCCAAAAGCTGGGCCTTGCGGCGCAGGGAGCTGGTGCCCACCACCGCCCCCGGGGGCAGGTCCTCGAGGCGCTTGGCCGTCCGGCCCAGGAAGGCGTCCCGGGGGTCCTGGCGCTTGGGGATGGCGGCGATCTTGAGCCCCTTGGGCTCCTCCGTGGGGAGGTCCTTGAGGGAGTGGACGGCGATGTCGATCTCCCGGGCCAAGAGGGCCTCCTGAAGCTCCTTGACGAAGATGGCCTGCTCCCTGGGACTCGCCCCCTGGTCCCCCCGGGTCTTGATGGTCTTGACCTTAAACTCGGCCTCCGGCCAGCTCTCCTTGAGGCGCTCCACCACAAAGCGGGTCTGGGCCAGGGCCAGGGCGCTGCCCCGGGTTCCCACCACGATGACGCGCATACTTTCCCATACTACACGAGGCCCCTCACTCCAGGGCGAGCCCCACGGGGTCCTCCAGAAGCCCCGCCAGGTGGCGGCAGAAGCGGGCGGCGTCGGCCCCGTCAATGAGGCGGTGGTCGTAGGTGAGGCCGAAGGGCATGAGGAGGCGGGGCACGAAGGCCTCCTTCTCGGGGTCCCAAAGGGGCTTCATTTGGGAGCGGGAAACCCCCAGGATGGCCACCTCCGGCCAGTTGACGATGGGGGTGAAGCCGGTGCCCCCGATCCCCCCCAGGTTGGAGAGGCTGAAGGTGCCCCCCTGCATCTCCTCGGGGGCGAGTTTGCGCTCGCGGGCCCTCTCGGAAAGGGCCTGAAGCTCCCGGGCCAGGGCGAGGACCCCCTTCTTGTCCACGTCCCGGATCACCGGGACCAAAAGGCCGTGGGGCGTGTCCACCGCAACCCCGATGTGGACGTAGTCCTTGTAGACGATCTCCTGGGCCTCCACGTCCAAGGAGGCGTTGAACTTGGGGAAGGTCTTCAGGGTGAGGGCCAGGGCCTTGAGGAGGAAGGCGGTGAGGGTGAGGCGGAACCCCTTCTCCTCGGCCTTCTTGGCGTACCGCTTGCGCAAAGCCTCCAGCTCGGTGATGTCCGCCTCGTCAAAGTGGGTGACCATGGGCACCTGGGCCCAGGCCTGGCTCATGGAGCGCAGGGTGGCCTTGCGCACCCCGCTCATGGGCTCCCGGCGCACGGGGCCCCACTTGCCGAAGTCGGGAAGGCTGGGGGCGGGGACCGCCGGAGGGGCCGCGGGGGCCTCGGCAAGGCCCGCCGCCCGGCGCACGTCCTCCTCGGTGATGCGCCCGGCAAGCCCCGTGCCCCGGAGCTGGCCCAGGTCCACCCCGAGCTCCCGGGCGAGCCGCCTTATGGAGGGGGCCGCCGGGATGAGGCGGCGCTCGGGCCCGGAGGGCTCCTTCGGGGCGGGGCGGGGCGCCTCCTCGGCCTTGGGGGCGGGCGCTTCGGGCTTTTCCTCCGCTCTAGGGGGCGCTTCCGCCCCGCCCTCGGCCTCGGAAAGCTCCAGGAAGGGCTGGCCGGGGCGCACCTGGTCTCCCACCTTGACCAGGACCCGCTTCACCACGCCGCCCACCTCCGCGGGCACCTCCACCACCGCCTTGTCCGTTTCCAGCTCCAGAAGGGGCTGGCCCGGCTCCACCCGGTCCCCTTCCTTCACCAGGACGCCCACCACGGTCGCCTGCGTTACGTTGTCGCCGAGTTCGGGTAGCCTGACCTCCATGCTCTCCCCCTACCGCCGGTGGGGCGGCACCTCCTTAAGCTTAAGGCCCAGGTCCTTCCTCGCCCTTTCCAGGGTCTTCCCCGTCACCTTGCCCTCCTCGTGGAGCAGGGCCAAGGCGGTGTAGACGATGTGCCGGGCGTCCACCTCAAAGAAGTCCCTAAGGGCCTCCCGGGTGTCGGAGCGGCCGAAGCCGTCCGTGCCCAAGACGGCGAAGGGCCGGTCCACGTACCCCCGGACGAGGTTGGGCAGGGCCTTCAGGTAGTCGGTGGCGGCCACCACGGGCCCCTCGTGGCCCTCGAGGACCTCCTGCACGTAGGGCCTCCGGGCCTTGCCCAAAAGGCGGGTCTCCCGCTCCGCCTCTATGGCGTCCAAGTAGAGGGCCTTGTAGCTGGTGGCGCTCCAGACGTCCGCCACCACGCCGTACTTGGCCAGGAGCTCCTGAGCCTTCAGGGCCTCGTTCAGGATGGACCCCGAGCCCCAAAGCTGCACCCTGGGGCCCTGCCCTTCCCCGGGGCGGAAGAGGTAGAGCCCCTTGAGGATGCCCTCCCGGATCCGGTCCCTGGGCTCGGGCATGGGGGGGTGGACGTAGTTCTCGTTCTCTATGGTGATGTAGTAGAAAACGTCCTCTCCGTGGCCGTACATGCGGCGGAGGCCGTCCTCCAGGATCACCGCGAGCTCGTAGGCGAAGGCCGGGTCGTAGGCGAGGAGGTTGGGGGCGGCCAGGGCGTAGACGTGGCTCTGGCCGTCCTGGTGCTGGAGGCCCTCCCCCGCCAGGGTGGTGCGCCCGGCGGTGGCCCCGAGGAGGAAGCCCCGGGTGCGCTGGTCGGCGGCGGCCCAGACCAGGTCCCCCATCCTCTGCAGGCCGAACATGGAGTAGGTGATGAGGAAGGGGATGGTGGGGATGCCCCAGTGGGCGTAGGCGGTCCCGGCGGCGATGAAGTCCGCCATGGCCCCGGCCTCGGTGATTCCCTCCTCCAGGATCTGGCCCTCCTTGCTCTCCCGGTAGGCGGTGAGGGTGCCCGCGTCCACGGGGATGTAGAGCTGCCCCTGGGGGGAGTAGACGCCCACCTGGGCGATGAGGGCCTCCATGCCGAAGGTGCGGGCCTCGTCGGGCACAATGGGGACGATGAGCTTCCCGATCTTGGGGTGGCGGAGGAGCTTGGCGAGGATGCGCACGAAGGCCATGGTGGTGGAGATCTCCCGCCCCCCGGAGCCCTCGTAGAACTCCCGGAAGAACTCCTCCTCCGGGACCTCGAGGCCCCCCCCAAAGCGCACCCTCCTTTCGGGCACGAAGCCGCCCAGGGCCTTCCTCTTCTCCAGGAGGTACCGGACCTCGGGGGAGTCCGGCCCCGGGTGGTAGTAGGGGAGCTCGGGGAGCTTTTCCTCGGGGATGGGGATGCCGAGGAAGCGCCGCGCCTCCTTCAGGTCCTCCTCGGTGAGCTTCTTCACCTGGTGGGCCACGTTCTTGGCCATGGCCGTGGGGCCCATCCCGTAGCCCTTGATGGTGCGGGCGAGGATGACCACGGGGCTTCCCTTGTGCTCGAGGGCGGCCTTGTAGGCGGCGTAGATCTTGACCAAGTCGTGCCCGCCCCGGGAGCGGGTGAGCTCGGTGAGCTCCTCGTCCGTCATCCCCTCAATGAGCTTCTTGAGCTCGGGGGTGTTGAAGAAGCGCTCCCTGAGCTCCTTCCCCCCGAAGGCGGCGTAGCGCTGGCTCTCCCCGTCCACCAGGGCCTCAAAGCGGCGGAGGAGGTGGCCCTCCTGGTCCTTGGCGAGGAGGGCGTCCCAGGCCGAGCCCCAGACCACCTTGATCACGTGCCAGCCCGCGCCCCTATAGAGCCTCTCCAGCTCCTGGATGACCTTGGAGTTGCCCCGCACGGGGCCGTCCAGGCGCTGGAGGTTGCAGTTCACCACGAAGATGAGGTTGTCCAGCCCCTCCCGGGCGGCGAGGTGCAAAGCCCCCACCGTCTCCGACTCGTCGTGCTCCCCGTCCCCGAGGAAGGCCCAGACCTTGGCGGAGCTTTTGGGCTTGAGGCCCCGGTCCTCGAGGTAGCGCATGAAGCGGGCCTGGTAGATGGCCTGGATGGGGCCTAGGCCCATGGAGACCGTGGGGAACTCCCAGAAGTCGGGCATGAGCCAGGGGTGGGGGTAGCTGGAAAGCCCCCGGCCCCCCGGCACCGGGGGGTGGACCTCCCGGCGGAAGTTCTCCAGGTCCTCCTCCTTAAGCCGCCCCTCCAAAAAGGCCCGGGCGTAGTTGCCGGGGGAGGCGTGGCCCTGGAAGAAAACCAGGTCCCGGTCAAGCCCCGCCTCCGGCCCGCGGAAGAAGTGGTGGAAGCCCACCTCGTAAAGCTCGGCGATGGAGGCGTACGTGGCGATGTGCCCCCCGATGCCCTCCGCCTTCTGGTTGGCCCGGGTGACCATCACCGCCACGTTCCAGCGGAGGATGTTGGCGATGCGCCGCTCCATCTCCAAGTCGCCGGGGTAGGGGGGCTCTAGGGCCTTGGGGATGGTGTTCAGGTAGGGGGTGGAGAGGCGGTTCGGCGGGGAGACCCCTTGCAGGTAGAGGTACTCGTCTAGGAGCCGGAGGAGCTCGGCTACCCTCTCGGGCCCCTCCACCCGGAGCACGTACTCCAAGGACTCCACCCACTCCCGGTTCTCCACCTGCCTAAGGCGCTCCCGCTCCTCCGGCGAGAGGGTCCTGAAGGCTTCCACCAGCGCTTTCTCCGTCATGCCTCCCCCTTGCGGAAAACTACACTACACCGACTCACCTCTAAGTGTGGCGCAGGGGAGCCGGTTTGTCCAATAGAACCTGCCGGGCCAAGGTGATAAACTTTTCTTATCATGAACCTGCGCCGCCTGCGCCTCTTCCTCCTCCTCGCCGAGGAAAAAAACTTCCGTAAGGCGGCGGAGCGGGCCTACCTCTCCCAGCCCGCCCTTTCCCAACAGATCCAGGCCCTGGAAAGGGAGCTTGGGGTCAAGCTGGTGGAGCGAAGGCCCTTCCGCCTGACCCCTGCGGGAGAGGCCCTGAAGGACCAGGGGGAGAGGCTTCTAAAGGAGGTGGAGGCCCTCAAGGAAAGGGTGCGCCGGGCGGGAAGGCGGGAGCTCCGCTTCGGCGTGCCGGAGAACCTCCTCCCCGACCTCATGCCCCTCCTGGACCACCTGCGCCGGGGGCTCGGCCAGCCCGTGGAGGTCTTGGAGATGCACACCCCCGAGCAGGTGCGGGCCCTCAGGGAGGGACGGCTGGACTACGGGCTCGCCGGGCTGAAGGTGGAAGACCCGGGGATCGGGGAGGAACCCTTGTTCAAGGTGCCCATCGTGGCCCTCCTGCCCGAGGGCCACCCTTTGGCGGGGGAGGAACGGGTGGCCCTCTCCGACCTGCGGGAAGAGCCCTTTCTTCTCGTTCCAAAGGAGATCCTTCCCCCCCTCTACGAAGCCTTCATGGAGGTCTTTCGCAAGGCGGGGTTCGTCCCCAAGGTGGTGCGGGAGGTGGCCCGCTTTCCCCAGGCGGTGAGCCTGGTGGCCGCGGGGGTTGGGGTCTACCTGACCCTGGC
Organism: Thermus sp.; assembly: GCF_056332225.1. Taxonomy (NCBI): domain Bacteria; kingdom Thermotogati; phylum Deinococcota; class Deinococci; order Thermales; family Thermaceae; genus Thermus; species Thermus sp. Next base: position 7,810 of record NZ_JBWGQW010000006.1, read on the forward strand.
CCCGTACCGGGTCTTTCCCCATCCCGGCACCGTTCTCCGGCCCCTGAAGGAGGAGGCCGCCCTGCAGGTCTCCCTGATCTACTGCAAGCACCCCCAACCCCCCCGCCTCGAGGAGGTGCGGGCCCTGCTTTCCGCCCTGGTTCTTTAAGCTTGGAGCCCTGGAACCTCCCCCTCGCTCCAGGCGAGCTCCACCAGGGCGATGAGGTCCTCCACGGGCACCCCATAATCCCGGGAAAGCCGGGTGATCTCGTGGCCTAGGCGGCGGAGGTGGGCGAGCTGGGCGGGCCCGGCCTCCTGGGCCAGGCCCAAAAGCCAGGAGAGGAGGGTTTCGGCTTCCTCGTCGGTGAGGCCATCGGTCAGGGCTTCGTCTTCCAAAAGCAGGTGGGCGGGGTCTTCCCTCATCGCCTCTTTAGTATCTCCTCTTGGCGCACCATGCCTAGCCTGCGGGCCAGGGCCTCGAGGTGGGCGGGGTCTTGGGCCGCGGCCACCAGGGCCTCGAGGCGGGCGATGGCGGCCTCCTTCCTCCGGAGCTCGGCCTCGAGGCGGGCCCGCTCCTGGGCCAGCTCGCGGGCCCGCACCCCCTCTTGGGCCAGGAGGAAGAGGGCGTGGACCAGGCCCAGGGCGAAGACCAGGGGGAGGATGCGGTAGATGGGGCGCTCCAAGGTGGGGCCATTATACCCCCGTGCCCAACACGGGGTGGGGGGTGCGGGAAGGGCAGACTCGGCCAATATGCGGCTTCTTCCTCACGCTTCAGGAAGCCCCTTCGCGAGGAGGAGGGCCAGGGCGTAGAGGAGGGCGGCCAGGAGGAAGAGGGCGGGAAACCCTAGGCGGTCCGCCAGGTACCCCCCGAGGACCGGGGAGAAGGCGAAGAGGCCCGCCAGGGTGTTGGCGAGGCCGATGGCGGCGCTCCTTTCCCCAGGGGGGGCCAGGTTGAGGAGCAAGGTGGTGGTGGAAAGGCCCAGGGCGGCTAGATAAGCCCCCTGGAGGAGGAAGACCAGGCCGAAGAGGCCCGGGGGAAGGAGGAGGGCGAGGAGGGGGCTAAGGAGGGCGAGGAAAGCCCCCGCCCTTAGCACCCCCCTGGACCCCCTTTCCGCCATCCGGGCCCAGAGGAGGTTGGAGAGGGTGAAGGCCAGGGCGTAGAGGGAGAGGTAGAGGCCAAGCTCCTTCCCCTGCCCCAGGGCCCTCACGGCGTAGGCGGCGTAGAAGGGCTCGGCGAGGCCCGCCAAGGCGAGGAGGAGGCGCACCCCCAGGTAGCGGCGGAAGGCGGGAGAGAGGAGAGGGGCCTTCAGGTCCAGCCTCGCCTCCTTGGGGGCCTCCTCGGGTTCCTCCGTGAGGCCGAAGAGGTACCAACCAAGCCCGTAGGCCAAGGCCCCCAGGGCGAAGAGGAGGGCGTAGGGCAGGGGGAAAGGGAGGGGGAGGGAAAGCACCTCCCGCACCAGAAACCCCGCCAGGAAGGCGAGAAGCCCCCCCACCAGGTTCCGGGCGGAGAAGAGGGCGGCTCGCCTCCCTTGGGGCGTGGTCTTGGCCACCACCTCCCAGAAGGGGAGGCTGGAGACCCCGGTGAAGAGGGCGTTCAGGAGAAGCCCGAGGAGGAAGCCGAGGAGGAGGAGGGAGGGGTTTTCCCCGAAGAGGAAGGCGGAGAGGGCCATGAGGAGGACCCCGGAAAGCCTCAGGGCGGCCACCCTCCGGTAGAGGACGATCTTCCGGGGAAGCCTCGCCACCCAGGGGGCGAGGAAGGCCTGGGGCACCATCCCCCCCGCCTGGAGGAGGGCGGGGAGGAGGCCGATTAAGGCCCCGGGGGCGCCTAGCCTCGCGGCGAAGCCCGAGAGGACGATGTTGGGGTTTAAAAAGGCGTCTCCGAGCCACACCAGCCAGCCGTTCACCACGGCCAGGCGGTAGTTCCGCTCCTTAAGGTCTAAGATGGTGAGGATGGTGCTTCTCCCGTCCCTCGGGGCCTTCCACATCCTGCACCCACGCTACAACGCGGCCACGGTCCTCGCCATCCTGGAAAGGGCCAAGCCCCCCGTCCTCTACCTGGCCTCCCACTCGGAGGAGGGGCTAAGGGAGGGGCGCTGGCGGGAGGAGGACCCCCTCCTCTTCCACCTCCTGCCCTGGGCGGAGGCGAGGGGTATCCCCGTGGTGGCCCTGGACGAGGAGGCCCACCTCAAGGCCGAGGCCGAGGCCTTCCGGGAGGCCCTAGGCCAGTTTCCCGGGGGGAGGCCGCACCTTCAGGCCATGGCCGCCTTTGACGAGGCCCTCCTCGCCCTCCTAAGGGAGCCCCTAACCCCCGAGGCCCTGGCCTCGGAGGCCTTCCTGGGGCGGCTTCGGGAGGTCTACGGGGGCTTCGCCCAGGCCTTCGGAGAAGGCCCGGCCACGGGCTTCCGCAAGAGGCGCATGGAGCGGGTGGCGGGGGCCCTAAGGGGGAAGGAAGGGGCGGTGGTGGCGGACCTCCTGGACTATCCCTTCCTGGCCGAGGCCTTTCCCGAGGCCCTGCCCCAGGGCCACGAGCCCGGGGAGGCGGAAAGGGAAAGGGCCCTCTTGGACCGGGCCTGGCAGCTTAGGGAGGAGGACGACTGGGGGAAGCTTCTGGAGGGGCTTTTCGCCATCGGAAGCCCCGAGGCCCTGTACCTCGCGGCCCAGGTCTACCTGGCGGCGGGGGAGTGGCGGGAGGCCTTGGGCCTCATGGAGGAGGTGGTGCGGACGGACTTCCAGCACCCGGAGTACCTCCCAGGCTACGTCCTCGCCCGCTTCGGCCAGCTTCTGGACCTGGCCGGGGAGCGGGAGCGGGCCCTAAGGGCCTACCGGGGGGTGCTGGCCCTCTCCTGGGCCCCGGAGGAGGCCCGGGCCCTCGCCCGGGCGGGCCTGAGGAGCCCCTTCCGCCTTTAGGTACCCCGCCGCGGCTTTCGCCGCGGCGGGGGCCCCAAAGAGCCCTCCAGGGAGGCCTAGCCTGAGCCCGGGGTCATTTGTCCCGTGGGAGAAGGGGTATCCTCGAGGCATGGAGGTGGAGGTCCGCCGTGCCCGCCACGCCCAGTACCTGCGCTTGGCGGCGGTGCACGCCGGGCCTTTGGGGCCCGCCCTCCTCGGGCGCCCGGAGCTCGCTCCCCTTTACGAAGGGGCCTACGCCCGCTGCTCTGGGGCCCAGGGCCTCCCCTGCCAGGGGGTGGGGGGGGAGCCCCGGGTCTGCCTGGTAAGGCGGCTAGAGCGCCTGGCTTGGAGCGCCCTCCGGGGGGGGAAGAGGCGGCGGGAGCAGGAGGGGGAGCTGGTGGAGGGGCTTTTGCGCTGCATGGACCACCTGAAGAGGGAGTTTCCCCCGGAGTTCCTGCCGGTCCTCGAGGCCACCCAGGAATTCCTCCAAAAAGACCTGGACTACCTCCGGGGCCAAAGGGCCCCGACGGGCCTGGTCGGATCCACTTGACCCCGCCTCTCCCCGCGGGGAGGGATTAGAGCAGATGGTACATCTTCCCCAGGATGAGCATGAGGGCCACGGTGGAGGCGGCCAGGACGATCAAGATCAGCATGAAGAGGATGAAGCTCAGGTCAAAGGTCTCCCCCTCGGTGGTGAGGACCCGGGGGTTGAGGATGAGGTAGAAGATCAGGGTCACCAGGGCCGCTCCTAGGGCGAACAGGGCGATATAGGCCATAGGCTTCCTCCCTTACCAGAGGCCCAGGAGGGCCTCGAGGCTCGCCCTCAAGTTTACCAGCCCCACCCCGTAGGTGGGAACCCCTAGGGCCCGGCCCACGGCCCCCAGGTAGGGCCCCTCCCCCTGGGGCAGGGAGAGGGGGAGGAGCGGGCTTTCCCAGGCTTCGTAGGCCCGCACCTCCCGGTAGGTGAGGCCCGTGGGGGCCTGGACGCGAAGGACCAGGGGCTCGCCTTCCGCCTCGAGGGGGCGCCAGCCCCCCTCGGTTTCCTTGCCCCCCGGGAAGCGCACCCCCAGGCCCTCGCCGGGGAAGGCGAGAAGGAGGCGGCTTGGCCGGTGCGCCCGGAGGAGGTGCTCCAGGGGGCTTCGGGCGGGGCCGGTGAGGGGGAGGCCCTCCAGGGTGGGGCAGAGGGGGGAGGGGTCCAGGGCGAGGAGGATGCGCCCCCGGAAGGCGAGGCCGTTTAGGGCCTGAAGCACGGGGAGGGCCTCGGTGTAGGGGGCGTGGAGGAGGGTGGTGCCCCCGCCCCTTCCCCCCTCCAGGTAGCAAAGGAGGGTGCCGAACTCGTCCAGGCCTGCCCGGAGGTGCTCCGAGAGGACCTCGAGGTCCAGGGAAAGCCTTTCCAGGAGGGCCGAAGCCATGCCCCTATGGTATCCTGAACCCCGTGCGCTACCTGGTCCTCTCCGACATCCACGGGAACTGGCCCGCCCTGGAGGCCGTTCTCCGGGAGGCTCCGGCCTTTGACCGGGTGCTCTTCCTGGGGGACGCTGTGGGCTACTACCCGGACGGGGACCGGGTGCTCGGCTGGCTCCGGGAGGTGGGGGCGGAGTGCGTCCTGGGGAACCACGACGCCTGGCTCCTCGCCCTGGACCGGCTCCCCGTGGAGGGCGTGGTGCTGGAGATCCTGGAGTGGCAAAGGCGCCGCCTCTCCCCCGAAGACCTCGCCTTCCTCGCCTCCTGGCCCTGGCAGAAGGAGGTGGAAGGGGCCCTCCTGGTCCACGGAAGCCCCTGCGACCCCTTGGAGTACCTGGACGACCTCCCCTTGGCGCGGGAGGCCTTTGGCTGCACCGAGGCCCGCCTCGCCTTCCACGGCCACACCCACCTGGCGGGGGCCTTTTTGGAGCTTCAAGGCCCGCGCCCTTGGGTGCGCTACCAGGCCTTCCCCGAGGGGGGGGAGCTCGTCCTTCCCCCCACGGTGCGCGCCCTGGTGAACCCGGGCTCGGTGGGCCAGCCCAGAGACGGGGTTCCGGGGGCGGCCTTCGCCCTTTGGGAGGGGGATAGGCTGGAGTTCTTCCGGGTGGCCTACCCCTTGGAGGACGTGGCCCACCGCCTCGCCGAGGAGGGCTTTCCCCCATGGCTCTACACCCGCTTAACCCTGGGGGAATAATCGGCCACGAGAGGGTCTTGGAGCTCCTGCCTAAGCTCCAGGCCCCCACCCTTCTCTTTTCCGGCCCGGAAGGGGTGGGCAGGCGCCTCGTGGCCCGCTGGTACGCCATAGGCCTCAACCGGGGCTTCCCTCCACCCCCCTTGGAGGCCCACCCCGACCTCCTGGAGATCGGTCCCCAGGAGGGGGGACCCAGAGGGCGGAAGGAGGTGCGCCTGGAGGAGGTGGAGCCCCTCTTTGCCTGGCTTTCCAGCCACCCTCGGGAGCGGGTTAAGGTGGCCGTCCTGGACTCGGCCCACCTCCTCACCGAGGCCGCGGCCAACGCCCTCCTCAAGCTCCTGGAGGAGCCCCCCTCCTACGCCCGCATCGTCCTCATCGCCCCAAGCCGCACCACCCTCCTCCCCACCCTGGCGAGCCGCGCCCTGGAGGTGGCCTTCGGCCCGGTGCCGGAGGAGCGCCTTATGGCCCTCACGGAAGACCCCCACCTCCTGGCCTACGCCGCCGGGGCCCCGGGCCGCCTCCTCCGGGCGCTTTCCGACCCCCAAGGCTTCCGGGAGCGCCTGGAAAAGGCCGAGAGGCTCCTCCAAAGCCCTCCTCTCTCCCGCCTTGCCCTCCTAAAATCCCTCCTCTCCGAGGAGGAGGGCTTCCACCTGCTCCGCGCCCTCCTCGGCCAGCGCCCCAAGGCCCTCCTCGCCCTGGAAAGGGCCCGGGAGGCCCTGGAGGGGTACGTGAACCCCGACCTCGTCCTGGCCCGCCTGGCCTTAGACTTAGAACCATGACCGTGGGCGTCCGCTTCCGCACCCCCCTTCTCCGCTACTTCCGCTTCCAGGGCGAGCCCCCGCCCCTGGAGGCCTACGTGGTGGTGCGGAGTCAGAGGGGCCTCGAGGTGGGCAAGGTGCGCACCCCCCCGGCGGGGAAGCGGGAGGAGGGGGAGGTGGTGCGCCTCGCCACCAAGGAGGACCTGGACAAGGCGGCCAGGCTCAGGGCCCGGGCGGAGGAGGTCCTCTTCTACCTCCGGGCCCGCCTGAAGGAGGAAGGGGTGGCGGCCAAGGCCCTGGGGTGCGACTTCACCCTGGACGGGGGCCACCTCACGGTGCACTACGCCGCAGAGGAGCGGGTGAACCTCAGGCGCTTCAGCCGGGAGCTAGGGGAGCGCTACCGGGCGCGGGTGGAGTTCCTGGCCGAGGGCCCCCGGGAGGAGGCCCAGTACCTGGGGACGCTTGGGGCCTGCGGCATGGAGTCCTGTTGCTCCACCTGGCTTCAGGGCTTCGCCCAGGTGTCCATCAAGCTCGCCCGGGACCAGCAGCTGCCCCTCTCCCCGGAGAAGATCTCGGGCCCCTGCGGGAGGCTCCTCTGCTGCCTTACCTACGAGCACCCCGTGTACCAGGAGCTTCTCAAGGGGCTTCCCCGGGTGAACGCCCGGGTCTGCACCAAGGCCGGACTCTGCGGCAAGGTGCAGAAGGTCCACCCCCTGAAGGGCACGGTGGAGCTTTACTTGGAGGACGGGAAGACCTTGGAAGTTCCCAAGGAGGATCTGGCATGAGGTCCTACCGGGCGCAGGGTCCCTTGCCGGGCTTCTACCACTACTACCCCGGCGTCCCCGCCGTGGTGGGGGTGCGGGTGGGGGAGAGGGTGAACTTCTGCCCGGCGGTGTGGAACACGGGCCTCTCCGCCGACCCCCCGCTCTTCGGGGTCTCCATCAGCCCCAAGCGCTTCACCCACGGGCTTCTCCTTAAGGCGCGCCGCTTCTCGGCGAGCTTCCACCCCTATGGGCAAAGGGACCTCGTCCAGTGGCTCGGAAGCCGCTCGGGCCGGGAGGTGGACAAGGGCCAGGTGCCCCACTTCCTGGGCCACCTCGGGGTGCCCGTCCTCGAGGGGGCCTACGCCGCCTACGAGCTGGAGCTCGTGGAGGTCCGCACCTTCGGCGACCACGACCTCTTCGTGGGCCGGGTGGTGGCGGTCTGGGAGGAAGAAGGCCTCCTGGACGAAAAGGGAAGGCCCAAGCCCGGCCTTTCCCTCCTCTACTACGGCAAGGGCCTCTACGGGCGCCCCGCCGAGGAGACCTTCGCGCCGTGAGGGAGGCGGAGGTTTGGGGGAAGAGGGCCCGCCGCCTGGTCCTCAACCGCCAGGGGACGGAGGCCCAGGTCTTCTTTGAGGAGGGCTTCCTCTACCTCCGGGCGGACGCCCACGCCCGCTTCGCCCAGGGGGTGGGGGCGGAGCGCCTAAAGGGCTTCGCCCTCCTGGAAAACGGGGTGGAGCTCGTCTTCCGGGACGGGAGCCGCCTGAGGCTCCTCCACCGCCTGGGGCGGCTTCGCGCCTACTTCTCGTAGGGCTTGCCCACGGCGGCCGGGGGGCGGCTTTTCCCGATGAAGCCCGCCAGGACCAGGACCGTGACCACGTAGGGGAAGGCCTGGACCAAGACGGCGGGCAGGACCTCGCTCCCCTGGAGCTGGATGGCGAGGGCCGAGGCGAAGCCGAAGAGGAGGGTGGAGAAGAGGATCCCCACGGGGTGCCACTTCCCGAAGATCATGGCCGCCAGGGCGATGAACCCCATCCCCGCCGACATGCCCCGCACGAACTGGTTGAGGAAGCCGATGGAGAGGTAGGCCCCGGCGAGGCCCGCGAGGACCCCGGAGAGGACGACCCCGGTGTAGCGCAGGCGGTGGACGTTCACCCCCAGGGTGTCGGCGGCCTCGGGGTGCTCCCCCACGGCCCTAAGCCTTAGGCCGAAAGGGGTCTTGAAGAGGACCCACCAGGCGAGGGGCACCAGGAGGAAGGCCAGGTAGACCAAGGGGGAGAGCTGGAAGCCCTCGGGGCCCCAGAGGGGGAGGCGGTTTTCCACCTCCTTGGAGCTCGTGGCGTTGCCGTAGAAGTAGGTGAGGACGAGGCTCGGGGCCCCCAGGGCCAGGAGGTTGATGGCCGTGGCGCTGATGATCTGGTCCGCCCGGTACTTGATGGAGACCAGGGCGTGCACGAAGGCCACCAGGCCCCCCACCCCCATGGCGGCGAGCACCCCCACCCAGGGGAGCCAGGGGTGGGGCCCGGGGCCCAGGGCGGCCTCGAGGCGCTCCACCACCACCGCGGCCGTCAAGGCGCCGAAGAGGAGGATGCCCTCGAGGGCGATGTTCACCACCCCGCTCCTTTCCGAGAACATCCCCCCAAGGGCGGTGAGGAGGAGGGGGGCCGTCTGGCGCAGGGTGGAGAGGAGAAGGGCGGTGAGGAAGGCGGCGTCCAGGGTCATTCCCGCGCCTCCTTTTCCGCCTTGAGCTCCACCTCGGCGGCCCTTAGGGGATCGGTGAAGTAGCGGGGGAGGAAACCCCCGGCGGCGATGAAGAGGACGATGAGGGCCTGCAATACCGCCACCAGCTCCCGGCTTACGCCGAGCTGCAGGTTCACCTGGAGCCCCCCGGTGAGGAGGATGCCGAAAAGCCAGGCGGCAAGCCCCACCCCAAGGGGGGTGTTCTGCCCCATGAGGGCCACGGCGATCCCGTCAAAGCCCACGGAGTAGGGGAGGGACTGCTTTAAGCGGTACTCGTCCACCCCGCCCCCCAGGACGTAGTGGGCGGCGGCGAGGCCCGCCAAGGCCCCCGCCAGAAACATGATCCAGACCATCTTCCTCCCGGGGGCCACCCCCCCGTACTCCGCCGCCTTGGGGGCGAGGCCCAGGGCCCTGAGCTCGTACCCCCCCACGTGGCGGAAGACGTAGAGGTGGAAGAAAAGGAGGGCGAGGAGGGCGAGGAGGAAGGCCCCGTTCAGGCGCACCGAGGTGAGGTCGGGGCCGAAGGCCACCTGGGGCCCGGGAAGAAGCCCCCCAAGCCCATAGCCCAAGACCCCCAGGAGAAGGGCGGCCAGGACCCGGTGGCCGAGGCTCTTCCGCACCAGGAAGTAGCCCGAAAGCCCGAGGAGGAAGGCCAGGGGCAGGGCGAAGGAGAGCTCCCCGCCGGGAGCCACGAGGTCCGTCCAGTGGGGGATGCGGGCCTCGGGCCGGATCTCGTAGCTTCTCGCCTCGTAGCCGGGGTACTTGAAGGGGAGGTAGAGGGTTTTCCCGAAGAACTTGTACTCGTTGGCGGAGATGAGGAAGAGGAAGAGGCTCGCGGCGATGTAGTTGAACATGATGGTGTTGATCACCTCGTGGGCCCCGAAGCGGGCCTTGAGCCAGCCCGGGATCGCCCCCCAAAGCCCCCCGGCGAGAGCGGCGGCGAGGAGGGCGAGGGGCAGGGCGAGCCACCTGGGGCCCGGGAGGTAGACCCCCACCAGCATGGCGGCGATGGCCCCCAGGATGAGCTGCCCCGGGGCCCCGATGTTGAAGAGCCCCCCCCTAAAGCCCAGGGCCACGGAAAGCCCGGTGAAGACGAGGGGGGTGGCGAGGAGGAGGCTTTGGAGGAACCCGGAGGGGTTCACCAGGGGGCTAAAGAGGAGCTGGTAGGTGTAGGTGATGAGGTCCAGCTTGAGCATGACCCCCTCCCGGAGGCCCAGGGCCTCCCCCGGGCTTTCCTTGAGGAGGGCCACGATGACCCCCCCCAGCAAAGAAGCGAGGAGGAGGGAGAAGAGGGGCACCACCACGCCCCGCCTGCGCACAAGAAAGGCCAGGCCCCCAGGGGAGAACACCCGGGCGAGGAGGAGGAGGTAGAGGCCATAGGCCAAGGTGGCGTAGCTCCCGAGGCCGAGGCTAAAGCGGCGCAGAAGGGGCCTTTCCGCACCGGCGTTTGCCTGGGCCACGCTCCCCTGGAAGAGGAGGTAGGCGAGGAGGAAGAGGAGGAGGCCCAAGGCCCCGGCGAAGTAGAGCCCCCTTGCGCCCGCCTTGGTCCAGGGGAGGAGGAGGCTTAAGCCAAGCCAGGCCAGGGAGAAGTAGAAAAGGGGGTAGAGCCAGGCGTCCTGGTAGCCTTGGGGGAGCTGGCCTTGGGGCAGGTGGTGGCCGAAGGGGTTGAGGAGCACCCCCTCCCCGCCGAAGGAGCGGTGGGGCACGGCCCAGGGGGCCAGGTACCAAAGGAGGAGGGTGACCCCCCCTCCCAGGAGGACGAGAAGCCCCAGGCGCTTGCGGTCCGTCAACACGCGGAGGATTTTACCCCAAGGGGGTGGCCTTTCGTGCTAGACTCCCCTCGTGGCGGCTTCCCCGGAGGAAAAGGCGAAGAGGGTGCGGCGCATGTTCTCGGAGATCGCCCCCCGCTATGACCTCCTAAACCGCCTCCTCTCCTTCGGGGCGGACCTCTCCTGGCGCAGGCGGGCGGTGGACCTGGCCCTGGAGAAAGCCCCAAGGCGCATCCTGGACCTGGCCACGGGCACCGGGGACCTGGCCCTCATGCTCAAGGCGAGGGCCCCCGAGGCCCTGGTGGTGGGGGCGGACTTCGCCCCGCCCATGCTGGAGATCGCCCGGAGGAAGGCGGAGAGGAGGGGGCTAAGGGTTCTTTTCCAGGAGGCGGACGCCCTCGCCCTCCCCTTTCCTGAGGGGAGCTTTGAGGCCGTGACCACCGCCTTCGGCTTCCGCAACTTCGCCGACTACCGGAAGGCCCTCGCCGAGCTTTTCCGGGTCCTTTCCCCGGGGGGGAGGCTCGTGATCCTGGAGTTCCCCCCGCCTCCCAAGGGGGCCTTCGGCCTGGTCTACCGGGTCTACTTCCAGCGGCTCCTCCCCTTCCTGGGAGGGCTGATCTCGGGAAACTACGGAGCCTACCGCTACCTGCCCGAGAGCGTGGAGGCCTTTCCTTCCCCTGAGGCCCTGAAGGCCCTGATGGAGGAGGCGGGGTTTTCCGTGCGCTACGAGCTCCTCACCTTCGGGGTGGCGGCCATCCACGTGGGGGACAAGCCCTAAAGCCCCGCCGCCTTCCTCAGCTCCTCGTCGCTTGGGACCCTTCCCTCCTTGAGGGCCTCCACCAGGTACCGGGCCATACGCCCCAGGGCGTCCCGCACCTTGCGCCACTCCTCCAGGGGTTTTCCCGTGGGGTCGGGGAAGGAGACGTGGCGCTTCGCTGTCCTCGCGGGGTAGGCGGGGCAGGCCTCCTTGGCCTGGTCGCAGACGGTGAGGACCAGGTCAAACCCCCAGGGATCGGGGACCTCCCAGAGGGTCTTGGAGAAGTGGCCCGAGAGGTCCAGCCCCACTTCGGCCATCGCTTGCCGGGCTTCCTCCTTGACGAAGGTCTTCTCCGTGCCCGCGGAGTGGACCTCGAGGTCCACCCCGAGCCCCCTCGCCCAACGTCTAAGCCAGGCCTCGGCCATCTGGCTGCGGGCGGAGTTGTGGGTGCAGAGGACGAGAAGGCGCATCTTCCCTCGAGCCTAGAGGCCCTCTGTCAGCCCCTGGTCAGGCGCTCCTCCAGCGCCTCCACCTTCTCCGCGAGGACCTGAAGGCCCTTCCGCCAGAAGTCCACGCTCTCCAGGTCAAAGCCGAAGCGGAGGGCGAGCTCCTTGGCCCGGTACCGGCCGGACTCGGCGAGGAGGGCCTCGTAGCGCCCGGCGAAGCCGGGATCCTCCTTGGCCTCCTGGTAGACGGCGAGGCCGAAGAGGAGGCCGAAGGTGTAGGGGTAGTTGTAGAAGTCGGCCCCGTAGTAGTGGCCCTTCACCGCCCACATGTAGGGGTGGCGGGTGGCCAGGGCCTCCCCGTAGGCCTCGTCCTGGGCCCGCACCATGAGCTCCTTGAACTCCCTGGGGGAGAGCTCCCGCGCCTTCCGCCTTTGGAAGACCCAGGACTCAAAGAGGAAGCGGCTGTGGATGTCCACCACCACCTGGGCCGCCCCCTGGAGGTAGGCGTCCAGGATGAGGAGGCCCTCCTCGGGGGAGGCCTCCTTCAGGGCCGCCTCCACCACCAGGGTCTCGTTCATGATGCTCGCCGTCTCCGCCAGGGTCATGGGAATGCGGCGGAGGGAGGCGGGGACCTCCTTCAGGGCGAAGTTGTGGTAGGCGTGGCCCAGCTCGTGGGCCAGGGTGGAGACGGACTCAAAGCTCTCCTCGTAGTTGGCGAGGATGAGGCTCTTCCCCCCGCCCCGGGCCATGCAGTAGGCCCCGCCCACCTTGCCCTTTCGGGGGAGGAGGTCCATCCAGCGCTCCCTAAAGGCCTCCTCGGCCACCTGGGCGGCCTTTGGGACCAGGGCGGCGAGCTTTGCCACGAGGAAGTCCCGGGCCTCCTCCAGGGTCCAGCGCCTTCCCCGGCCCAGGGGGGCGAAGAGGTCCCACCAGTCCAGGCGCTCCTTGCCCAGGGCTTTGGCCTTGAGGAGGAAGTAGCGGCGGAAGAGGGGAAGGCTCTCCCGCACCGCCTCCTGCATGGCCTGGAGGGCCTTCCTCGTGATGCGGTTCTTGAAGAGGGTGGGCTCGAGGTCGTCCCGGTAGCCCCGCCTCCGGTTCAGGACCGAGGCCTCCCCCTTGACCCCGTTTAGGGCGAAGGCCAGGGGCACCTCGTGGGCCTCCCAGGCCTTGAGCTCCGCCTCGTAGGCCTTCTTCCGCACCTCTTCCTCGGGGTGGAGGTAGAGGTTCCGCGCCTTGGTGATGGGCATCTCCTCCCCGTCCACCACCGCGGTGACCTGGCTCGTGAGGCTCTCGTGGAGCTTGTCCCAGGCCTGCCTCCCCGAGAGGGAAAGCTCCGCCGCCAAGACCTCCTCCCCCTCGGGCATCAGGTGCAGGGCCTCCTCCTTGGCCTCCTCCACCAGGAGGCGGTAAGGGCCGGCCTCCTCGGGGTCTTTGAGGGCCAGGTAGCGGGTGAGGCGGGGCCTTAGGCGCTGGAAGTCCAGGAAGAGGACCTCCAGCTCGGAGAGCTTGGCCAGGGCGGCCTCGTCCCGGGTGTCGGCGCTGTAGCGGGCGTAGAGGTAGGCCCGAAGGGGGGTGGCCTCCTCCAGGAAGGCGTCCAAGGCGGCGAGGACCTCGGGGAGGGGAGCTTCCCCCTCAAGAAGCCCCTTGAGCCCGGCGATCCTCCCTTTCAGGCCCTCCCAGGCCCGCTGGAACTCGGGGCTTTCCAGGCCGGGGAAGAGGGGGGTCAGGTCCCAGGTGGTTTCCATGCCCCTACTTTACCTGACCCTCCGGTCAGCCGTGGTAAGCTCTCCTCTCGTGGAAGGCTTTCCCGTGGTGGTCCCCGTGCAGGTGCGCTTTCGCGATCTGGACGCCTTGGGGCACGTGAACAACGCCGTTTACCTCACCTACTTTGAGGTGGCCCGGGTGGCCTACTTCCGAAGGCTGAAGGAGGACTGGCTGGAGCGGGGCCACTTCATCCTGGCCCGGGCCGAGGTGGACTTCCTGAGGCCCATCCTCCTCGAGGACCCCGTGGCGGTGGGGGTACGGGTGGTGCGGCTCGGCCGCTCCAGCTTTGAGATGGAGTACCGGGTGGAGGCCCGGGGGGAGGAGGCGGCCCGGGGCCGTACCGTGCAGGTCTGGCTGGAGGGGGGCCGCCCCGCCCCCCTGCCCGAGGCCATCCGGGAGCGGATACGGGCCCTGGAAGGCCGCCCCCTTTAAGGCCACCCCGGTGGAATGGTTCCGGGGGGTCCTTTTCGCGTTCTCCCCGGCTCTGCTATCCTGAGGCCAATGACCGTAGAGGAGCGCCTCTACAAGCTGGAGGGCATCGTGGAGGGGGTGATGGCCGTCCTCCCCGACCGGGTTTCGGCCCTGGAGGCGAGGATGGACCTTCTCCGCCAGGAGGTGAGGGCGGAGATCGCCGGGCTCCGCCAGGAGGTGAGGGCGGAGATCGGCGGTTTTCGCCAGGAGGTGAAGGGGGAGCTTGCGGGCCTCCGCCAGGAGATGGAGGAGAAGTTCAACGGGCTCCGCCAGGAGGTGAGGGCGGAGATCAACACGGCCTTCAACAAGGCCATGCTCTACTTCACGGCGATCGCGGTGGTCCTCGGGGTTCTCACCCTTTTTCGCTAGCCGAGCCCCTAAGGAGCACCACCGTGACGCCGTGCCCCCCCTCGTGGGGCGGGGCGTCGGCGAAGCTTTCCACCCGCTTTTCCCGCCTTAAGGCCTCCCGGATGGCCTGCCTAAGGGCCCCCGTCCCCTTGCCGTGGAGGAGGCGGAGGGTGGAAAGGCCCATGGCCCGGGCCTCCTCCAGGGCCTGGTCCACCTCGAGGAGGGCCTCCTCCACGGTGAGGCCCCGGAGGTCCACCTCCTTCACCTCCCGGCTCGGCTTGGCGAGGAGGGGTTTGGGCGGGGCCTCCTGGGGAAGAGGCTTGAGCTCGCCCGCCTTCAGGTTCATCTTCAGGGGCCCCACCTGCACCAAGGCCTCCTCCCCCCTGAGCTCCACCACCCGGCCCCGTTTGCCCAGGGAGGGGACCTCCACCAGGGTCCCCGGGGCGAGGCCCGGGGGGGGCGGGGGCGGCGGGGCCTTCTTGGCGTAGCGCTCCTTTAGGGCCATGAGCTCCCGGAGGGCGTCCCGCTTGCCCTCGGTCTTGGCCTTTTCCTTGAGGGCCTTAAGCTCGGCCTCCACCTTCTTGAGCTCGGCCCGCACCTCCTCCTCTAGGGCCCTTAGCCTTTCCGCCCGCTCCTCCTCAAAGCGGGCCTCCCGCTCGGCCAGGGCCTTTTTCAGCCGCTCCGCCTCGGCGAGCTCCCTAAGGAGCCTCTCCCGCTCCGCCTGGAGCTCCAACCGCTCGGCCTCCAGGCGCTCCAAAAGGGCCTCCAGCCTCCCCCCCTCGGGGAGGAGGGCCTCGGCCCGCCTAAGGACCTCCTCGGGGAGGGCGAGCCTCCTCGCGATTGCTAGGGCGTAGCTCCTCCCCGGCACCCCCAGCACGAGCTCGTAGGTAGGGCGGAGGGCCTCGAGGTCAAAGCGCATGGAGGCGTTCTGGATCCCCTCCCTTCCCTGGGCGAAGGCCTTTAAGGGGGAGAGGTGGGTGGTGACCATCCCCTTGATCCCCTTCTCCAGGAGGGCCTCGAGGATGGCCTGGGAAAGGGCCGCCCCTTCCTCGGGGTCGGTGCCGCTCCCGAGCTCGTCAATGAGGACGAGGCTCCCCTCTGTGGCCTCCTCCAGCATCTCCTTGAGGCGCCTTAGGTGCCCGGCGAAGGTGGAGAGGTTCTCCTGGAGGGACTGCTCGTCCCCGATATCCGCGAAGACCCGGTCGGGCCAGGCGAGGAGGGCCTTTTCCGCCGCCACGAAGAGGCCCGACTGGGCCATGAGGACGGCGAGGCCAAGGGTCTTTAGGAGGGCGGTCTTCCCCCCCATGTTGGGCCCGGAGATGAGGAGGATGCGGTTCTTCTCGTCCAGGGCGAAGGAGTTCCGCACGGGGTTTGGGATCAAGGGGTGGAAGGCCCGGAAAAGCTCGTACCGCTCCCCAAAGGCGGGGCGGGAAAGCGAGAGGTCCCGGGCCAAGGCGGCCTGGGCCTGGACGAGGTCCAAAAGGCCCAGGGCCTCCAGGGTCCCCGGCACCCCCTCGTCCTTGGCGAGCCTTTCGGAGAGGTCCCGGAGGACGCGGTTAACCTCCTCCTCCTCCTCCAGCCTCAGGGCCTGGAGGCGGTTGTTGAGCTTGACCACGGAGAAGGGCTCTATGAAAAGGGTGGCCCCCGACTCGGAGGCGTCCAGGAGGATCCCCGGCACCTTCTTCGCCATCCCCGCCTTCACGGGGACGCAGTAGCGGTCCCGCCTTAGGGTGACGAAGCGGTCCTGGAAGGCCTCCCGGTTTCGGTCCATGAGGGCGTAGAGGCGGTCCAGGATCTGCTGGCGGAGGGGCCTGAGCTCCTTCCGGATCTGGGCAAGCCTCGGGCTCGCCTCGTCCTTCACCGCCCCCTCCTCGTCCAGGGCCCTCCTCACCCGCTCCAGGAAAGGGGTGTGGTCGGCGATGCCCTCGGCCACCCCGCTTAGGGCGTTCCTAAGGGGAAGGAGCTCCCCCTTCAGGGCCATGGCCTCCTCCAGGGCCTTCGCCGCCCTGAGGAGCTCGGGGCCGGAAAGCCTCGCCCCCGTGAGGGCCCTCCGGTAGGCCTCCCTTAAGGCCCCCGCCTCGGGGAGGGAGTAAGGGTAGCTCAGGGCCTCCCCCGTGAGGGCGTGGCGCCTCTCCGCCTCCTCCCGGGGAAGGGGGGCGAGGGCCAGGGCGAGCTCCCGGCCCAGGGGGGTCTTGGCCCTCTCCGCCAGAAGGGCCAGGACCCTCGGGAACTCCAGGACCTCGAGGACCCCCCGCACAAGGAAAGAGTATACCCCGGGCTTAGCGCTTCAGGAGCTTAAGGAGAAGCGAAAGCACCTCCTTCTTCGCCCCGAGCTGAGCCCCCTTGGCCACCAGGAGGCCCAGCCGGCCAAGCCTCCCCGCGGGAAGCCGGGTCAGGAGAGCCATAACCTGGGAAAGGAGCCCTTCCCTTTCCTCAGGGCTTAAGGTCTCCCAGCAGCGCTGAGCCCCTTCCACCAGGGCACGCAGGCGCTCCCGAAAGCCCTGGGCGCTGGTCCCCTCCTTGCGGAGGGCCTCCGCCTCGGCGAGGAGGTCAGCCCTCTTTCGCACCACCCGCCGCACCTTTCCCCCAAACCGCTTTAGGCGCATCCCCCTCATTCTAAGGGCTCCAGGAGGAGGTACCGCGCCGCTACCTCCCCCGCCACCTCCTCCTCCCTCAGGAGGTCCAGCCCCCGGGGCACGGCAAGCCTCGCCCCCTCCTTGGCGAAGTAGGCGAGGACCTCCCGCCCCCCAAGCCTCCTGCGAAAGGCCAGCACCCCCGGAGGGGCCTTAAGGGGAAGGAGGCCCCCAAGCCTCAGCACGGGGTGGGTCTTCTTGAGGCGCACCAGGCGGCGGAAGAAGCGGAGGAGGTCCTGGTCCCAGAGGGCCTCGTCCCAGGGGAAGGGGGCGCGGCAGTAGGGGTCCCCCCGCCAGACCTCGTAGGGGTTGGGCTGGGAGAGGCCCACCTCGTCCCCGTAGTAGAGGGCGGGGCTTCCGGGGAAGGCGAAGAGGAGGGCGTAGGCGGTCTTAAAGCGCTCCTTGTCCCCTCTAAGGCGCCAGAGGGCCCGGGGGAGGTCGTGGGAGGAGAGGAGGGTGTACATGCTGTGGCGGAGCTGGAGGGGAAGGGCCTGGTAGTGGTCCAAGAGCGCCCGCCAGGCCTCCTCCGCCTCCAGGGCCACGGGGTTCCCGTGGAGGTCCCGCCCCGAGAGCCACGCCATCACCGGGTGGGCGAAGCCCGCGTAGTGCATGGCCCCGTCCAGGGTGTGGGCTCTTAGGGTGGGCACGGCGTCATAGGAGAGCTCCCCGAAGACCAGGGCGTCCGCCCGCTCCTCCTTGGCGGCCCGGGCCAGGGCCCGTAGCCAGCGGGCGTTTTTCCGGTTCGTCCCCCCTTCCCCGAGGGAGTGGGCCACGTCCAGGCGCCAGCCGTGGGCGAGGCGCATCCAGCGGCGGACGGGGGCCTCCTTCCCCAAGATGAAGCGTTCCTGGGTGAGCGCCGAGGCGTAGTCCAGCTTGGGCATGTGCTTCACGCCCCAGAAGCTGGCGTAGGCGCCGTCCGGGTAGAAGGTGAACATGCCCCTTTCGGGCGAGGTGGGGTCCTTCAGGGCCTTCTGGAACCAGGGGTGGGTCGCCCCCACGTGGTTGAAGACCCCGTCCAGGATGAGCCTCATCCCCCGGGCCTCGAGGGCCCCGTAGAGCGCCCTAAGCGCCTCCTCCCCGCCCAGGTGGGGGTCCACCCGGCCGTAGTCCTCGGTGTCGTAGCGGTGGCTGGAGGGGCTTTGGAAGATGGGGGTGAGGTAGAGGGCCTCCACCCCGAGGGC
This sequence comes from Thermus sp., assembly GCF_056332225.1. Taxonomy (NCBI): domain Bacteria; kingdom Thermotogati; phylum Deinococcota; class Deinococci; order Thermales; family Thermaceae; genus Thermus; species Thermus sp. The sequence continues at coordinate 25,458 of NZ_JBWGQW010000006.1, forward strand.
CTCGAGGTAGGGGAGGGCCTCCAGCACGCCCCAAAGGTCCCCCCCGTAGAACTCCCTGGCCCCCTCCTCCCCCGGGGGTTCGTTCCAGGCCTTTTTGCGGATGGGCTTTCCCCCGTAAAGCCAGGCCCCGTCCCTTGGGGCAGGCTCCGGGCGCCCCTGGCGGAAGCGGTCGGGGAAGATCTGGTAGAAGACCGCCCCGAGGGCCCACTCCGGGGGAAGGGGCTTGGCGAGGAGGTGGAAGAAGCGGTCGTAGCGGGGAAGGGTCTTCTCCAGGCCGTGGCTTCCCCAAAAGCCTTCGGGAAGGCGGAAGACGTAGCGAAAGGGGCTCGCGTGGACGGGAACCCGCGCCCTTAGGCCCCCTTCCCAGGGCTCCATGGTCTTTTCGTGGAGCTCCCCGTCCCGCTCAAAGAGGAGAAGCCCCTCCTTGGCCGCCGTCTCCAGGCGGATCTCCACCTCCTCCCCGAGCTCGGGGAAAGGAGGGTGGAGGTGCTCGAGGTCGTGATAGTTCATAACCTTTCCAAGAGGGTTTGCGCCTGAGCCTTCAAGAGGGGCAGGTCCCGGATGACCGTTTGCCAAACCTCTTCCAAGTCCACGCCGAAGTACTCGTGGACGAGGAGGTTGCGCATGGCCACCATTTCCCGCCAGGGGAGGTGCGGGTGGGCCTCGTGGAACTCCCGCCCCAGCCTGGCCGCGGCCTCCCCGATGCGCTCTAGGTGGTGGACCATCCAGACCTGAACCAGCTCGTCTTCCAGGAAGCGCGCCTTCCCCAGGGCCGCGTACCGCTCAACGTTCGCGATGGCCTCCAGAATGTCCAGAAGCCTCTCCCGGGGGCTCCTCATAGGGGCACGGCCTCCCGCAGGACCCGCTCCCGGAGCCTCGGGGCCAGGCCTCCCTCGCTCACCACGTCCACCGGGACCCCTAAAAGCCCCTCCAGGGCCAGCTTGAGCCGGGCGTGGTCCAGGAGGGTGCGCCCCTCCTCAAAGACCACCAGGAGGTCCAGGTCGCTGCCTTCCCGGGCTTCCCCCCGGGCCACCGAGCCAAAGACCCGCACCCTCACCGCCCCGTGGCGGGCGCATAGGCCTAGGACGGCCTCCCTCCTGGCCCTGAGGGTCTCCAGGTCCATGCCCTTATTCTTTCACGGCCCCCGCGGTGTAGCCGGAGACGAAGTACTGCTGGAACCCGTAGAAGAGGAAGAGGATGGGCAGGGAGCCTAAGACGCTCGCCGCGGCGAAGACTCCCCACTTGGTCTGGAACTGCCCCGTGGTGAAGCTTCTTAGGCCCACGCCCACGTTCCAGCTCTCCACCCCGGTGAGGACCAGGTTGGCCAGGACGAACTCCGAGTAGGTGCCCACGAACTGGAGGAGGAAGATGAAGACGAACATGGGGGCGGAAAGGGGAAGGAGGATTTTGGTGAAGACCTGCCACTTTGTGGCCCCGTCCACCATGGCCGCCTCCTCGAGGCTCGGGCTCACGCTCTCCAGGTAGCCCTTGTAGACCCAGGTGCCGAAGCTGATGATGCCGCCGGAGTAGGCCAGGACGAGCCCGGTGAAGGTGTTCAGGAGGTCAAGCCGCGAGAGGAGGTAGTAGATGGCCACCAGGGCCAAAAAGCCCGGGAACATCTGGACGAAGATGAAGAAGAGGAGGAGGGGGTAGCGCCCCGGCAGGTGGCGGAAGCGGGCGAAGGCGTACCCCGCCGTGGCGGTGAGGAGGACGGCGAGAAGCCCGGTGAGACCGGAGATGAGGAAGGTGTTCCGCACCCAGAGGAGGAACTTGGCCTCGGTGCCCTGCCCGGTGAACTGCCGGGGGGAGAGGAGAAGGGCCAGGGCGAAGACGAAGAGGGCCATGAGGAGGAGGAGCCTCCCCTGCCAGAGGTCCATCCAGGCCTCCGGGGGGAGAAGCCGCCTTAGAAGCCCGATGCCCGCCACCCCCAGGAGGGCGAGCCCCGCGAGGAGGGCGAGCCCCACCTGGTAGGGGTAGAGGACCACGCCCTCCACCAGCTTGGCGTAGTTTTCCAGGGAGGGCGCGGGCAGGTAAGGGATCACCTTGGCGTCCAGGAGGAGGAAGCCCGTCTCGGGCCTCTTGAAGCTGAAGAGGTTGTTGGTGGGGTCCAGGCTCGCCGCCACCACCTGGACCACCGGGTAGTAGACCAAGAGGATCAGCACCCAGAGGAAGAGGTGGGTCACCCCCTGGAGGAAGAGGGGCCAGGGGCTTTTCCGCCTTCCCTGGAAGCGGTTTGCGAGGGCGGTGTAGAGGAGGCTATAGAGGAGGATGAGGAGGACCAAGGCCCCGAGGAAGCCCAGGGCGTAGGCCCAGCCAAAGGGCACGAAGACGCTCCCGAAGGCCACCTGCTTGCGGTAGGAGCCCGCGTCAAAGAGGCGGTTCGCCGCGAACCAGTAGGCCCCGTAGAGGGCAAGGCCCACAAGGAGGAAGCCCAGCACCTTCCGCATCTACCGCACCTCCCTCAAGGCCCCCGTTGCCCGGAAGTTCACCAGGCTGATGAGCACGGTGATGGCGAAGATGACGAGGCTAATGGCCGCCCCCAGGCCGTAGGCCGACTGCCCCTCGGCGCTAAAAGCGGTCTTGTAGGCCCAGGAGATGAGGATGTCCGTGGCCTGGGCCGTGGCGAGCCTCCCCTCCTGGGCCGGTCCTCCTCCGGTGAGGAGGTAGATGAGGTAGAAGTTGTTGAAGTTGAAGGCGAAGGAGGAGAGGAGGATGGGGAGCATGGGCTTCTCCAGGAGGGGCAGGGTGATGCCGAAGAGGGCCTGCCAGGGGGTGGCCCCGTCCACCTTGGCCGCCTCGTAGAGCTCGTCGGGGATGGTGGAAAGGGCCCCCAGGGTGGCGGTCATCATGTAGGGGAAGCCGAGCCAGAGGTTGACCAGGAGGACCGCCACCTTGGCCCAGTCGGGGTCGTTGAGCCAGGGGATGGGGTAGACGCCTAAGACCCCGAGGAGGCGGTTGACCGCCCCAAAGTTGTAGTTGAGGAGGGCCACCCAGACCTGCACGGTGATCACGCCGGGAAGGGCCCAAGACACGATGAGGACCGTGCGGTAGAAGTTCCGGAGCTTGAGGCCCTTGTTGTTGAGGATGAGCCCGAGGACGAGGCCCAAGAGGGCGTTGAGGAGCACGGTGGCCGTGGCGAAGACCAGGTTCCAGAGGAAGACGGGGAGGAGGGCCTGGTTTGCCTGGGAGAGGATGAAGGCGAAGTTCCTCAGGCCCACGAAGTGGAAGGCGTTCACCTTGGCCACGAACTCCGCCCTAAAGGGCGGGACGCGGTCCAAAAGAAGGGTTTCTCCCTCGGCCTGGGCGATTCTCGCCCGCAGGCGGTGGCCCTCGGCGTACACCTCCACGGGCTCGCCCCGGCAAGGGTCGCAGCGCAGGGCCTCCGCCACCCCCGCCTCGAGGGAAAGCCTCGCCCCTTCCTGGGCCACCACCCGGGTCTCGGTGGAGCGGTCGGGGAAGCCGTTTCTCTGGCCCGAGTAGTCGGTGAAGGCCAGGTAGACCGTGAGGCCCACGGGGTAGAGGGTGAAGACCAGGAGGAAGGCGAGGGCGGGAAGGAAGTAGTACCAGTCGGTGAGCCAGGGAAAGAGCCTGCCCACCCCCACCGCCCCAGGGACCAGGACCAGGAGGGCCACCCCCAGGATGGTCCAGCCGGGTGGGGCGAAGTGGACCTGGAGGAGGAAGTAGGCCAGAAGTCCCGCCCCCGTGGAGAGGAGGAGGAGGCCCAGGAGGAGGCCCAGGGCCAGGAGGAAGCCGCCGAGACCTGGGGGGTGTTTCATGGCCTAAAGATACGCCCCCCACGGGGGCCAGGTGTCCCGTGGGGGGTGGGCATAGGGGCCTACCTGCCGATGGCCTTCTTGATCTCGGCCACCATGTCTTCCACGATCTTCTTCACGTTGGAGTCGGGCTTCTGGATGGCCAGGGAGATGGCGTTCCCCCAGGGGCCCCAGACCTTGCCCATCTCGGGGATGTTGGGCATGGGGGTGCCCAGGGGGAAGACCCGGGAGAAGCCCGCCACCACGGGGTCCTTCTCCAGCTCCCTCACCGCGCTCTTGGAGACGGGGATGCGCCCCCCCGCCTGGTTGAAGGAGACCAGGTTCCGCCCGCTCACCAGGGTCTTGGCGAAGTTCACCGCCTGGGTCTTGTTCTTGGAGTAGGCGTTCACCACCACGCCCTGCACCCCCAGGAAGGGTCCCCAGGGCCCCTTGGCCCCGGGCGGGGTGGGGAAGGGGGCGATGCCGAAGTCAATCTTGGCCTTCTTGTAGTCGCCAAGCGCCCAGGGGCCGTTGATGATCATGGCCAAGGCCCCGTCCTTGAAGGCCCCGTCCGCCACCCCGTAGTCCACCCCCTCGGGGACCAGGTTGTACCTGAAGCGGAGGTCCTTGATGAACTGGAGGGCTTTCTCCCCCACCTCGCCCCCGATGAGGAGCCTGGAGGGATCCAGGTTGCCCCGGGCGTCCTTGGCGAAGACGTTCTCGGCGCCGAAGGCCTTGAAGAAGCCGAAGTTGAAGTAGGGGTCGCCGATGTTGTAGAGGAAGCCGAAGGTAGAGCCCGTGGTGAGCTTCTGCGCCAGGGCCAGGAACTCCTCAAAGGTCTTGGGGGGCTCCTTCACGTACTTCTTGTTGTAGATGAGGGCCACGCTCTCGGCGAAGGCGGGAAGGCCCAGAAGCTTCCCCCCGAAGGTGAAGGCCTCCACGGCCACGGGCTGGAGGTCGGCGAGGTAGCTTGGGGTCACGTACTTGCCCACGGGCTCCAGGACCCCGGCCTGGGCCATCTCCCCGAGCCAGTCGTGGGGGATGGTGACCACGAGGTCCGCCGCCTGGCCCTGGGGGGCCCCCAGGATGAACTTCTGCTTGATGTCCCCGAAGGGAACCTCCACCACCTCCACCTTGGTGCCGGAGGTCTTCTCAAAGGCCCGGGCCTGGGCCTTGAGCCACTCCAGCTCCGGGCCGCCGAAGTGGGTCCAAACCGTGATCTTCCCCTGGGCGAGGGCCAGGGAGAGGCCAAAGAGCAGGGCCAGCGCTTTTTTCATATCCCACCTCCGGGCGCGTGGTAGCGTTTCCGCTTAGGTTTTTCAGCGCGCCCTCGGCGCCAAGTATACCACCCGGTGCCGGACTAAGCATTCGCCCAAGCCGAGGCAAATCCCCTTCCTGAGCGTCGTCCGGGGCCCCCCAGGCTGGGGGGTTAAAGGAGGGCCCGCGCCACCTCAAAGGCGATGAGGGCCAGGATCCCCACCTCCACCGCCTGGCTTCTCAGGTGGACCACCTCCTCGGTCACCATCTCGTAGGTGGCCTCGAGGACCCTAAGCTTCTCCTCCACGCTCCTTTCCAGCTCGTGGGCCCCGTAGAGCTCCAGGGCCGCCCGGTAGATCTTGGCGTAAAAGAGGTCCTCGGTGATGCGAAGGGCCCCTTCCATACGGGCCTTCACGTCGGCGATCTCGGCGTGGCGGGCCATGAGGCGGCGGCGGAGGCGCTGAAGCCTCCCGTAGCCCCAAAGCCCCCGTTCTCTCAAGACCAGGGGCACGGCCTCCAGCTCCTCGGTGAGCACCCGGTCGTAGTAGGAGAGCTCCAGAAGCTGGGCGTGGACGAACTCCACCAGGTCGGCCACGTCCCAGATCCCCTCGGAGTCCAGGATGAGGACCCGGTCAAACCCCAAAAGGGCCAGGTCCTCCGTGGAGTAGCTGTAGCGGTAGCGCGCCATCTCCCGGCGCACCTCGGGGGCGAACTCCTCCCTGGCCCCCATCCAGAGGGGGGCGAGGTCCACCGGGGGCTTGTGGGCCTTGGCCCCTTCCAGGCCCAGGGCGTGGTAGACGGTGAACTCCTCGGAGAGGCGCTTCTCCTCGGGGCGGAGGAGGGCCCCCTGGAGGTAGGGCTCCAGGGCGGCGAGCTCGGCCAGGAAGAACCCCTCCCAAAAGGGAAGCTCGGGGAGGGCGAGGGCCTTTTCCAAAAAGGCCTCCCACGGCACCCGCTCCCCCAGGTGGATGCGGAAGGAGAGGGAGGCCACCCCGAACTCGTAAAGCCGGGCGGTGAGGAGGCCCGAGACCCCCTCCACGCTCCGCACCCCAAGCTCCACCTGGGCCGGGGGGTTCTGGAAGCGCACCGCCCCAAGCCTCGGCCGGGAGAGGCGGAGGCGGGGGGTGGCCAGGCGGCCCAGGTCAATCTCGTCCGCCAGGTCAAAGAGGCGGTAGAGGGCGATGTGGGGGGAGAGGAGGTTCATTCCAGCTTGGAGACTTCCCGGGGAGGAGGCCCGTTCTTATAAGCTTCCAGGAGAGCCCTGAGGGCCTTTCCCCGGTGGGAGTGGCGGGCCTTCTCCTCCAGGGTCATCTCGGCGAAGGTCTTCCCCGCCTCGGGCACGAAGAAGAGGGGGTCGTAGCCGAAGCCCCCTTCCCCCCGGGGGGCCTCGAGGATCACCCCCTCCACGCTCCCCTCGTAGGCCTCGGCGTGCCCGTCGGGGTAGGCCAGGACCAAAACCGCCACGAAGCGGGCCTTCCGCTCCTCCCCCTTGAGGTGGCGCATCCTCTCCAGGAGGAAGACGTTCCTTTCCCGGTCCGTCTCCCGCCCCCCGTAGCGGGCGGAGTAGACCCCGGGCTCGCCCCCCAGGGCGGGCACCACCAGGCCCGAGTCGTCGGCCAGGGCGGGAAGCCCCGTGGCCTTGGCCACGTAGGCCGCCTTGAGGAGGGCGTTTTCCAGGAAGGTGGCCCCCTCCTCCTTGGGCATGCGCAAGGGGAAGTCGGCCAGGGAAAGGAGGGTCCAGCCCAAGGGGGCGAGGCCCTCCTTGAGCTCCCGCACCTTGCCGGGGTTGGAGGTGGCCAGGACGAGGCGCATCCTCCCTAGGATACCGCTTTTAAGGCGGCCACCACCTCCTAGGGGGTGTCCAGGGGGTGAGGAGGTGGAGGGCGTGACGGGGGAGGACCTCTGGGTGGCCGGTCAGCGGGTTCGCCCCGAAGGAGACCTGTGGGCCTCCATGGCCCCGGGTATGGTGGCGGTAGCAGGGAAAGGCGTCCAGGTGGCCGAACCCCGCACCTGGGCGTGCTTCCAGGGACCCGGCCCTTGGATGGGGGCGTCCGCTAAGTGCCCACACCTTGGCTTTGCAACACAAGACGCCCAAGCTTTGGCTGTGGGAAAGCCCTTTTGGGGCCCCCACCGCGGCTTTTGCCGCGGTGGGGTACTTAGAAGGGGCTCAAGGGGATGCCGGGGTAGGCCCCGCTAGTGGCCCGCTTCTCCAGGGGACGTTGGGAGAGCGCGCCCAGCACTTCAGGCTTACCCCGGCGGCACGGGAAGGGTGTGGCGCCTGCGCTATGAGGGAAAGGGGTGGAAGCTTATGGGCCTCCTTTCACGGACCGGAGGGGTATGAAGGGGTGAGCCCCCCCCGGCCCGTCCCTCAGCGTAGGCTCTGGGCGAAGGCCTCCGCCACCCCGCGAAGGAGGGTGGGGTAGTCCCTCGCACCCTCCCCCAAGACATCCACCAGCACGGGCTCCAACCCCAGGTTCCGGGCCACAGCCACGCCCTGCTCCTTGGCGGCCAGGGGGATCAGGAGGTGCCGCACCCCGGCTTCCTTGGCCACCCTCTGGGCCTCGGCCACGGCCTTGGCGCTTACGTCCGGCGCTTCCGGGTTGGGGACGATGTTGTAGAGAACCCTCACCCCGTACCGGGCGGCGAAGTAGCGCAGGGGGTTGCGGAAGGTGAGGACCCCGGGCGCCTTCCGGGTCTGGAGTAGCCCGGCCACTTCCCGGTCCAGCCGCGCGAGCTCCGCCTCGAGGCGGGCGGCTCTGGCGCGGTAGACCGCCCCTCCCGCGGAGTCAACCTGGGACAAGGCCTCCACCAAGGAGGGAAGGGACTTGGCCATGAGGAGGGGGTCCAGCCAGAAGTGGGGGTCCGGCCCGGTGGGGGTCTTTATCAGGCCGGCTTCCAGGGCCTCGGCCAGCACCACCACCGGGGTCTTCAGGCTGTTGGGCCGCACCACCTTATCCAGGATCCAGTCGTCCAGCTTGGCCCCGTTGGCCACCACCAGGCGGGCCCTGGCCACGGCCTGCACCTGGGAGGGGGAGGGGTCAAAGACGTGGGGGTTGGTGGAAGGAGGCACCAGAAGGCCCACCTCCATCCGGTCCCCTACCAGGGAGCGCAGGAAGAGGGCGTGGGGCTGGATGGTGGCCACCGCCGTGGGCTTTTGCCCCAAGGCCAGTCCCAGGACCAATAGGAGCGCCGAAAGTCTTTTCCACATGCTTCACCTCCGCCCTATACCCCGTGGAGGTATAGGGCAGTCCCATGGTAGGGTATATGAGAACGCAATGTCAATATCATCCAGGCTTACCTTGCAAAGATGAGGGCGACGGGTGTATATCTCCCGATGGGCAAGCGAGGCTTTATTCGCGGGGAGGCAAGCCCCAAGGAGGTCCTCGCCCACCACGAACCCCGACAGGATGCGGAAAAGCCGCCAGCTTCGTGGTGGAGCTGGTCGATGAGGGGCTTCTTGGGCATGCCCCTAGCTTAGCCCAAGAGGAGGAACCCCCTCCCGGGGCCCCATGCGGGCAAAAGCCCGCATGGGGGTATTAGAGCTCCTCCAGGCTCACCCGCCTCAGGTCTTCCACCCTCTCCCCCAGGCGCTCCGCCAGGGCCCGGTAGCTCTCCGGGTCCCCGGTCACGTAGTGGACCACCCGCCCCTGGCCCCCAGGGCTCAAAAGGCCCTCCCTTTCCAGCGCCCGGGCCACCCGGCGGGCCGTGGCCTCGGCGGAGTCAATGAGGCGCACCCCGGGGAGGACCTTCCCGATGGCCCCCTTCAGGAAGGGGTAGTGGGTGCACCCAAGGATGAGGGCCTCGAGGTCCTTGGGGGCTTCCTCCAGGTAGTGCCGGGCCACCAGGAGGGCCACGGGGTCGTCCCAGAGCCCCTCCTCCACCAAGGGCACGAAGAGGGGGCAGGCCCGGGCCCAGGAGAGGCGCAGGTAGCGCTCGTAGGCCCGGCTTTCCACCGTGGCCTGGGTGCCGATGAGCCCCACCTTCCCGTAGGCCCTGGCCTCCTCCGCCGCGGGCTCCAGGACCCCGAAGACGGGCACGGAGAGGTCCTCGGCGAGGTCGGGGAGGGCGGCGGAGCTCGCCGTGTTGCAGGCCACCACGATGGCCTTCACCCCTTCCCTGAGGAGAAAGCCCGCGATTTCCCAGGCGAAGCGCCGCACCATGGGGAGGGGCTTCCCCCCGTAGGGCACGCGGGCCGTGTCCCCGAAGTAGAGGAAGTCTTCTTGGGGGAGGGCCTGGCGGAGGGCGGAGAGCACCGTGAGCCCGCCCACCCCCGAGTCAAAGACGCCGATGGGGGCCTTGGGGTCCTTCACGGGCCGCCATCATACCTGGACGGCCAAGGGGGGGTGCTATACTATCGGGGTTGCCCCGAGGGGGCGGGTCCTGAAGGAGGTGCGCAAGTTGAGGCTGGTCACGTCTGAGTCGGTAACCGAGGGGCACCCGGACAAGCTGGCGGACCGGATCTCCGACGCCATCCTGGACGCCCTCATCGCCCAGGACAAGAAGGCGCGGGTGGCGGCGGAGACCCTGGTGACCACCGGGCTCGTCTTCGTGGCGGGGGAGATCACCACCGAGGGGTACGTGGACATCCCCGGCCTGGTGCGCAAGACGGTGCGGGAGGTGGGCTACACCCGGGCCAAGTACGGCTTTGACGCCGACACCTGCGCCGTCCTCACCGCCATAGACGAGCAGTCCCCGGACATCGCGGGCGGGGTCAACCTCTCCTACGAGTGGCGGGTCCTGAAGTCCACCGACCCCCTGGACCGGGTGGGCGCCGGGGACCAGGGGCTCATGTTCGGCTACGCCACCGACGAGACCCCCGAGCTCATGCCCCTCCCCATCACCCTGGCCCACCGCCTCACCATGCGCCTCGCCGAGGTGCGGAAGACAGGGCTTCTGCCCTACCTCCGCCCCGACGGCAAGGCCCAGGTCACCGTGGTCTACGAGGGGGACAAGCCGCTTTACGTGAAGACCGTGGTGGTCTCGGCCCAGCACTCCCCGGAGGTGGAGCAGGAGCAGCTTCGGGAGGACCTGATCCGGGAGGTGGTGCGCCAGGCCATCCCGGGGGAGTACCTGAAGGAAGGGGAGACGGAGTACCTCATCAACCCCTCGGGCCGCTTCATCCTGGGCGGACCCCACGCGGACACCGGCCTCACGGGCCGCAAGATCATCGTGGACACCTACGGGGGGGCGGTGCCCCACGGGGGCGGGGCCTTCAGCGGCAAGGACCCCACCAAGGTGGACCGCTCCGCCAGCTACTACGCCCGCTACATGGCGAAGAACCTGGTGGCGGCGGGGCTTGCGAGGAGGGCCCTCGTGGAGCTCGCCTACGCCATCGGCAAGGCGAGGCCCGTCTCGCTTAGGGTGGAGACCTTCGGCACCGGGGTCCTCCCCGACGAGAAGCTCACGGAGATCGCCGGGAAGGTCTTTGACCCGAGGCCCCTCGCCATCATCGAGGAGCTGGACCTCCTGCGGCCCATCTACACCCCCACCTCGGCCTACGGCCACTTCGGCCGCCCGGGCTTCCCCTGGGAGGAGACGGACCGGGTGGAGGCCTTGAGGCGGGAGGCGGGGCTTTAGGTACCCCGCTCTGGCGAAAGCCAGAGCGGGGCCCCAATAAGTTTCCCTCACGTGGGCTTAGGCCCGCAGGACCTCCGCTTCTTGGCTTGGGCCAAGGCTTCGCACTAAAGGGGCCTCAGTCCTCGAGGTAGGTGTACCCCTGGAGCTCCCGGGCGTAGCGCTCTAGGAAGACCCCCTTCTCCGCCGGGGAAAGGCGGCTTTGCCGCACCAGGCGCTCTACCCCGAGCATGAGCTCCCGGGCGGCGAAGCCCATCTTTTCAATGACCTTCTCGGCGGTCTCCCCGGGCACGAAGCGCTCTATGGCGAAGCCCTCCTCGTCCACCCTCACGTGGGCCTCCCCCACCTGGCCGAAGAGGTTGTGGTTGCTCCCGAGAACGTCCTGGTAGGCCCCCACCAGGAAGACGCCCAGGTAGTAGGACTCCCCTGGCCTAAGGGCGTGCACGGGAAGGGTCTGGCGCACGTCGTGCAGGTCAATGAAGCGGTCAATCTTCCCGTCGGAGTCGCAGGAGATGTCCACCAGGGTGGCCTGGCGGGTGGGGGGTTCGTGGAGGCGGCTTAAGGGCACGATGGGAAAGAGCTGGTGGATGGCCCAGGCGTCGGGCAGGCTCTGGAAGATGGAGAAGTTGCACACCAGCTTGTCGGCGAGGAGCTTTTCCAGGTCCTCAAACTCGTCGGGGGCGTAGGGGAGTTCCCGTACCAGGGCGTAAACCTTGCGGGCGATGTGGTAGAAGATCTCCTCCGCCAGGGCCCGATCCCTTAGGGAGACCAGGCCCAGGTCGTAGAGGGTCTGGAGGGTCTCCTTGTCGGCGAAGGCGTCGTGGTAGACCTCGCGGAAGTTCTTGGGGCCGAGGCTTTGCAGGCTTTCCCAAAGCTCCTTGACCAAGGGGTGGGCCTCCTCCGGGGGGGCCTCGGGCCTTCTTTCCCCGGGAGGAGCGATGACGTCAATGACCTCCAGGACCAGGACCTCGTGGTAGGCGGTGACCGCCCGTCCCGACTCGGTGACCAGGATGGGGTGGGGTTCCCCGTGCCCCTCCACCACCTCCTTGGTCACGTAGACCAGGTCCTCGGCGTACTCGGAGAGGGTGTAGTTGGCCGAGGCGTAGAAGTTGGTCTTGGAGCCGTCGTAGTCCACCGCCAGGCCCCCGCCCAGGTTGAGGTAGCGGAGGGGCGCCCCGAGCTTCCTGAGCTGCACGTAGGTCTGGGCCGCCTCCCGCACCGCGGCCTTGATCTTGCGGATGTCCGTCACCTGGCTACCGATGTGGGCGTGGACCATGACCAGGGCGTCCAGGAGGTCCGCTTCCTTCAGGAGCTCCACCGCCCGCACGATCTCCGGGGTGGTGAGGCCGAACTTGGCGTTCTCCCCTCCCGAGGCCTCCCACTGCCCCGCCCCCTTGGCCTTGAGCTTGTAGCGGATGCCCAAGAGGGGCTTGACCCCGAGCTCCTTGGAGAGGCGGAGGACCCGGGAGAGTTCGGCGAACTTCTCCAGGGTGATGACCACGTTGCGGCCAAGCTTTCTCCCCATGAGGGCCAGGCGGATGAAGTCGTCGTCCTTGAAGCCGTTGGTGGTGATCAGGGCCTCCTCGGAGAGGTCCTGGGCCAGGATGAGGGCGAGCTCGGGTTTGCTACCCGCCTCGAGGCCGTAGTGGTAAGGCCTTCCCGCCCTGGCCACGGTCTCCAGCACCAGGCGGCGCTGGTTCACCTTCACCGGGTAGACCCCCTGGTACCCCCCCTGGTAACCGTACTTCTCCATGGCCCTCTGGAAGGCCTCGTTGAGCTCCCGCACCCGGGCCTCGAGGATCTGGGGGAAGCGGAGGACCAAGGGCAGGGGCCTCCCTTCGTCCCGGAGAGCCTCCACGATCTCCAGAAGGGAGGCGGCGGGCCCCCCGGGGCCTGAGGGGGTGACCTCCATCTCCCCGTCCCGCCCGATGCGGAAAAACCCCGCGCTCCAGTGGGGCACCAGGTAGATCTCCTCCGCTTCCTTGGGGGTAAAGCGCTTGGCCGTTCGCAACCCGGTCAACCTCCGCTATGAGTGTAGGGCGGATGGACCCTCTTGGGAAGGGTGGCTTCGGTAGAGGTAGCCCTCCCCTTCGGGGACCTCCTCCGGGTCCACCAGGTAGAGGAAGGGCCCCCCTCCCTCGTTGACCAGGGCGTGGCCTCTGGCCCGGATGAGGGGGTGGAGAGGCCGGGGCGCTTGGAAGGCCAGGGGGACGGGGCCCACCTCTTCCAGCACCCCCGAAAGCAGGTCAAGCCAACGGGCGAAGGCCTCCGGCTCCACCTCGGGCACCAGAAGGCGGACCGCCCCTGCCTTGTCCCCGAAGCGCCGGAACCTTCGTAAGAAGCGCCTCAGGGTGCGCCGCTCCTCCCCGGTGGGGCGGAAGGCGAGGTGTTTGTGGCCCATCACGCTAAAGCGAAACCCCTCCGGGGCCAGGGCCCGGAGGCGGCTTATGGTCCTCAGGTCCCCCACCCGGTGCCACCAGGAAAGCTCCACCGTGGGGAAGGCCTTGCGGTAGGCCTTGAACCCCCCGGGAAACCCCCGGTAGCCCCTAAGCCCCTCGAGGATTTCCCCGCTAGCCGCCAAGCCAGTGCTCCAGGAAGGCCAGCCCCACCCGGGCCATGAGGGGGGTTATGGTGTGCCCCGCCCCTTCCTCCAGGAAGCGGGCCAGGCGGCCTTCGGGGTAGTGGGGCCTCAGGGCCTCCACCGTCTTCTCCATCCGCTCCAGGGGGACGATGAGGTCCTTGGTGCCGTGGAGGTGAAGAAGGGGCACCCCGCCGTAGGCCTCCCCCCGGGTGGCGGGCGGGGCCTGGTAGAGGGCCTTGACCTCGGGATCCTCCACCACCTGCCCCTTTGGGAGCTTCATGGGAAAGCCCGAGCCGATGAAGGCCAGGGCGGCCCTGGGGCGCAACCCCTCGGAGAGGAGGAGGTGGACCACGAAGGCCCCCAGGCTTCCCCCGGCGAGGAAAAGGGGAAGGCCGAAGCGCTCCTTGGCCTCCTCCGCCACGCTTCGGGCCTCCTCCTTGAAAGCCAGGGCCACGCGGTAGACCTCCTCCACGTAGCGGGGGCTCTTGGCGGAGGGGGGAGGGCCTTCCCGCTCCCCGTGCCTCGGGGCGTCAAAGGCGAGGAGGAGGAACCCCCTTTCCGCGTAGCCGGGGAGGAGGGAAAGGATCCCCTCCTTGGAACCCTGGAGGCCGTGGAGGGCGAGGAGGAGGGCCTTGGGGCGCTCCGGCACCTGAGCCAGGAGGGGGAGCCCGGCGAGGGTGAGGCGCTCGGTCCTTACCATCACGTGAAGAGGCTGGACACCGACTCCCCCCGGTGGATGCGCCAGATGGCCTCGGCGAAGAGGGGGGCCACGGTGAGGGTCCTGAGCTTGGGGCCTTCCTTGGGGGGGCAGGTGTCGGTGGCCGCCACCTCCTTCACGGGGCTCTTGGCGATGCGCTCCAGGGCCGGGCCCACGTAGACCCCGTGGGTGGCGGCGGCGTAGACCTCCTTGGCCCCGGCCTGCATGAGGGCCTCCACCGCCTCCACCAGGCTTCCCGCCGTGGAGATCTCGTCGTCCACGATGAGGGCGGTCTTTCCCTTGACCTCCCCCACCAGCATCCGCACCCGCACCTCGGTGTCCGAGACCCGCTCCTTGTCAATGAAGGCCAGGGGGAGGCGGAGCCTTCTCGCCAGAGAGCTCGCCCGCTTCAGGTCCCCGGCGTCCGGGGCCACCACCACGGCGTTCTCCAGGTCCAGCCGGGTGGCGAAGTGGTTGGCGATGACGGGCTCGGCGGAGAGGTGGTCCACCGGCACCTTGAAGAAGCCGTGGACCTGGGGGGAGTGGAGGGTCATGGTGAGCACCCGGTCGGCCCCCGCCGTCTGCAGGAGGTCGGCGATGAGCCTGGCGGTGATGGAGATGCGGGGGGCGTCCTTCTTGTCGCTCCGGGCGTAGGAGAAATAGGGGATGACGGCGGTGACCCGGGCGGCGCTCGCCCCCTTGGCGGCGTCCACCATCATGAGGAGCTCCATGAGGTGGTCCTGCACCGGGGGGGTGAGGGACTGGACGATGAAGACGTCGCCTTCCCTGAGGTTTTCCTCGTAACGCACGAAGAGGTTGTCGTTGGCGAAGCGCAAGGTGGTGCTCTTCCCCAGGGGGAGGCCTAGGGTGTCGGCGATGGCCTGGGCCAGGGGGCGGTTGGACTGGCCGGAGAAGATCAGGAGGGGGCGGTCCATGCCGTCCCCCAAGATACCACGCCCTCTAAAGGGGGGTGAGTTCCCTTTGCAAGGGGGTGGTGACCTCGGGACCCGTGGGGTGGAGGTAGACGTCCACCTCGGTGCGCACGCCGAAACCCTCCAGGTACACCCCGGGCTCCACGGTGAAGGCCAGGCCCGCCACCAGGGGGCGGAAATCGTGGGTCTCCAGGTCGTCCAGGTGGGGCCCAGAGCCGTGGACCTCCTCCCCCAGGTTGTGCCCGGTGCGGTGGCGGATGTAGGGGCCATAGCCTTCCTCCTCCAGGAGCTCGCGCGCTACCTGGTCCACCTCAAAACCCTTGGGGCGGCGCCCCTCGCGGTAGGCCTCGGCCACGAAGGCGATAGCCGCATCCCTGGCCCGGGCCACCGCTTGGAAGGCCCGGTGGGCGGCCTCCGGGGCCCTTAGCCCCGCCATCCAGGTGAGGTCGGCGTAGACCCCTCCCGGCTCCTTGGCCCAGAGGTCCAGAAGCGCCACCTCCCCCTCCTCCAGGGGCTTCTCCGTGGGCACGTGGTGGGGGTTGGCGCTGTGCCGCCCGAAGGCCACCATGGGGGGGTGGTCAAAGACGAGGCCCCGCCTGGCCAGGACCTCCGCCATCCTGGCCTGCACCTCCCGCTCCGTAGCCCTGGGGTTTTCCCGGAGGAGGGCGAGGGCCGCGTCCCGGGCCTCCACCAGGCCCTGGGCGGCCCGCCGGTGGCTTTGGAGCTTGGCCCCCTCCCAGACCTGGAAGGGGAGGAGGAGGGGCCAAGAGGAGAGGAGCTCGAGGCCCATTCCCCGGAGTAGGTCCAGGGTGCCCCCGTCCACCCGGGAGAGGTAGGGGACCTGCCCTCCGGGGACGTACTCCAGGGCGAGGCGCCTTATTCCCGAAAGGGCCTCCTCCAGCCCTTCCACGAAGCCCCGCCAGGTGTGGTAGGTCCGAAGCCTCCCCGGCAAGGCGGGGAAGAGGCTTTCCTCAATGGCGTGGCAGAGGAGGGTGGGCTCCCCTTCCCTCGGGATGAGGTAGGCGAAGCGGCGGGTGAGGTGGAGGTGGGTGAGGCCCAGGACCTCGAGGGCCAGGGGGTTACTCCTTCCGAAGGAGAAGAGGAGCCAGCCCTCGAGGCCCTCCGCCTTCAGGGCTTCCTGTACCTTGACCACGTCCATGGCTTCCATGCTAACCCGGTTCACCTTCTCCTACCCGTGCCGTGTTAGGCTTAGGGGTAATGAGGTTCGGCATGGTGGAAACCCAAGAGGCGGTCATCCGCATCACCCCCCTGGCGGCGGAAAAGGCCCGGGAGATCCTCTCCCGCTACGGCAAGGAGGGCGCGGCCATCCGCCTCTACATCAAGTCCGGCGGGTGCTCTGGCTTCCAGTACGGCATGGCCGTGGACGAAAGGGAGCTTCCGGGGGACACCTTCGTGGAGATGCACGGGGTGCGCCTGGTGGTGGACCCTAGGTACCTGCCCTACCTGGTGGGCTCGGAGATTGACTGGGTGGACAGCCTCATGGGGGGCGGGTTCACCGTGAATAACCCCAACGCCGCCAGCACCTGTGGCTGCGGCCACTCCTTCCGCACCAAGGACCAGGAGGGGGAGGCCCGCACCTGCGGCCACTAGGGGACCTTGCCCGCGGGGAAGGGGCCTGGCTTCAGGCCCCTTTAGCTTTGGGCCGTGTTGACCTTCACCCTGGGGGTCGTATAATAACCTCGGCCACTAGGATAGTGCCACGAAAGGAGGCGGTATGAGGAAGGTAGGCAAGCTGGCCGTGCTCGGTATAACCGCTCTGGGCCTGGCCCTGGCGGGGCCCCAGGACAACAGCCTGGTCGTCGGGGCCTCCCAGGAGCCCAGGGTCTTGGCGGGGGACTTCCTGAGCGTCATCTCCAACCAGGCCATCAAGTCGGAGATTGAGCAGTACCTCTTCGCCCCCCTCATCGGCTTCAACGCCAACAGCGAGAACTTCCCCGTGCTGGTCACCGAGGTGCCCACCCTGCAGAACGGGCGCCTCCGGGTCACGGACATCGGCGGGGGCAAGAAGCGCCTGGAGATGGACCTCACCCTCCGCCAAGACGCCAAGTGGTCCGACGGCAAGCCCATCACCACCGAGGACGTGCAGTTCTACTTTGAGGTGGGGAAGGCCAAGGGCATGCCTGTGCTGAACCCGGACTACTGGGAGCGGGTGAACCTCAAGGTGAAGGACGCCCGCAACTTCACCGTGATCTTTGAGCCCGCCTACTACTACGACACCTACGGCTCTCCCATCGGCTACGCCCCCAAGCACATCATGGGGCCCGAGTGGGAGAAGGTGAAGGCGGCGGCCAAGGGCCTGGACCCCGACAAGGACGCGGAGAAGCTCAACGAGCTTTACCGCAACTTCTTCCTCAAGTTCGCCACCCCCGCCAACCTCAACAAGGGGGCCATGGTCTACTCCGGGCCCTTCAAGCTCAAGCGCTGGGTGCCGGGGAACTCCATCGAGATGGAGCGGAACCCCAACTTCCCCATCAAGCCCGAGGGCGGGGAGAGCAAGTACGTGCAGAAGGTGGTCTACCGCTTCATCCAGAACACCAACTCCCTGCTGGTGGCGGTGATCGGCGGGGGGATTGACGCCACCTCCAGCGTCTCCCTCACCTTTGACCAGGCCCGCTCCAGGCAGCTTACCTCCCGCGCCCCCGGCCGCTTCGATATCTGGTTCGTTCCCGGGGCCATCTGGGAGCACATCGACATCAACAAGTTTGAGAACTGCCAGGTGGTCAAGGACCTCGGCCTCAACGACAAGCGCACCCGGCAGGCCCTCCTCCACGCCCTGAACCGCGAGGGCTTGGTGAAGGCCTTCTTTGACGGCCTCCAGCCCGTGGCCCACACCTGGATCGCCCCCGTCAACCCCCTCTTCAACCCCAACGTGAAGAAGTACGAGTTTGACCTGAAGAAGGCCGAGGCCCTCCTGGCGGAGATGGGCTGGAAAAAGGGGCCCGATGGCATCCTCCAGCGCACCGTGGGCGGCCGCACCGTGCGCTTTGAGATCGAGTACGTCACCACCGCGGGCAACGCCATCCGCGAGCGCACCCAGCAGTTCTTCGCCGAGGACCTGAAGAAGATCGGCATCGCCGTCAAGATCAACAACGCCCCCTCCGCCGTGGTCTTCTCTGACGATTACATCCAGCGGGCCAGCGAGTGCAAGTGGACGGGGATGTTTGAGTTCGCCTGGGTGTCTAACCTGGCGGAGGACGGCTCCTTCTTCCAGTACAAGAACCTGAACACCGGCACCATCCAGGTCCCCACCAAGGAGAACAACTACCAGGGCCAGAACATCGGCGGCTGGCGCAACGACGAGTTTGACCGCTTGACGAGCCAGGGGGTCCTGGAGTTTGACGAGGCCAAGCGGAAGCAGCTCTTCGCCCGCGCCCAGGAGATCTGGGCGGAGGAGCTCCCCGCCCTTCCCCTCTACTTCCGCGCCAACCCCTACGTGGTGCGGAAGGGCCTGGTGAACTACGTGGCCAGCGCCTACTCCGGCAGCTTCGGCTACCCCGGCTGGAACGCCTGGGAGATCGGCTGGGAGAGCCGCGGCGCCGTGAAGAAGTGGGACCAGGCGAAGTACTCCCTTTCCCTCAAGTAGCCCGGGTGGTATAGTGGGGCCCGCTGGGGTTTTCCCAGCGGGCTTTTTAGTGCCATAAACGGGAGGTACAAGGGTGTTCGCTTACACGGTGCGCAGGCTTTTGCAGATGGTCCCCCTGCTCCTTGCGGCCAGCGTGGTCATCTACGCCCTCCTGGCCCTGCAGCCGGGGGACCCTTTGGAGGAGCTCAAGCGGCAGAACCCCCGCATAACCGCCGAGCAGTTTGAGGCCCTGAAGCGGGCCTACGGCCTGGACCAGCCCCTTTACATCCGCTACTTCAAGTGGCTCAACCGGGCCCTCCACGGCGACCTGGGCTACAGCCGCACCTACGGGATCCCGGCGGCGGAGTACATCTTCGCCCAGCGCCTGCCCAAGACCCTTCTCCTCTCGGGGCTCGCCCTCACCCTGGCCCTCGTGGTGGCCATTCCGGTGGGGGTCTTCTCGGCGGTGCGCCAGTACTCCCTGGCGGACTACGTCATCACCTTCCTCTCCTTCGTGGGCTTCTCCATGCCCGTCTTTTTCCTGGGCATCCTCCTTCTTTACCTCTTCGCCATCTGGCTTCCCGACCACGTCCCGGGCTTCCCCCGCTTCCCCACCGGGGGGGTGCCGGGGGTGCTTTGGGAGGACGTGCGCTCCGGGGCGGTGAGCCTCTGGGAGTTCTTGGGCCAGTGGGCCTGGCACCTGGTCCTTCCCGTCCTCACCCTGGCCTCCCTGCAGATGGCCGAGTGGACCCGGTTCATGCGGGCCTCTCTCCTGGAGGTGCTTTCCCAGGACTACATCCGCACCGCCCGGGCCAAGGGGCTTTCGGAGCGGGTGGTCCTCTACAAGCACGCCCTCAGGAACGCCCTCATCCCCATCGTGACCCTGGTGGGCCTGGCCATCCCCGGGGTTTTGGGCGGGGCCACCATCACCGAGACCATCTTCAGCTACCCGGGGATGGGGCGGGCCATCTTTGACGCCTTGGTGGAGAAGGACTACAACGTGGCCATGGCGGCCTTGGCTTTCCTCGCCCTCATGACGGCCCTCTTCAACCTCCTGGCGGACCTGGCCTACGCGGTGGTGGACCCCCGCATCCGCTACAGCTAGAGGTGAACCATGGCGACCGCAACCGCTTCCGCCAAACCCCGCACCTTTTTTAGCCTCTTTTGGCGCCGCCTGAGGCGGCACCGCATGGCCATGGCGGGCCTGGTGGTCATCGTCCTCCTCATCCTCATGGCCATCTTCGCCCCCTGGCTCGCGCCCTACGACCCCACGGCCCAGCCCACGGGGGAGGACGTGGGCCAGTACTACTTCAACCCGCCCTCGAGGGAGCACCTCCTGGGCACGGACGACCTGGGGCGGGACGTGCTTTCCCGCATCATCTATGGCTCCCGCATCTCCTTGCTGGTGGGCTTCGCCGTGGCCTTTTCCAGCGTCTTCCTGGGGACCCTCATGGGCACCCTGGCGGGGTACTTCTCCGGTAGGCCCCTCCGCTTTTACCTGGGCCCCTTGCGCCGGGAAAGGGACGGGTTCTATCCCTGGACCTTCGCCCTTTGGCGGGTCCTTTCCTGGTTCCTCTACTACGGGATCCTCTATCTGGCCCTTACCATCGCCTGGGCCTTGGCCAAGGACGGCCTGCAGGCCGGGAACCCGGGAAGCTACCTGGGTTTCGGCCTCACCCTGGCCCTGGTGCTCTACGCCGCCTGGTACGGCCTCAAGGGGGAAATCCGCCTGGACCTGGACGTGGCCATCAGCCGCCTCATCGACTTCATGCTCACCATCCCCACCCTGCCCCTCCTTCTCGTCCTCTCGGCCCTCCTCCGCGACCCCGGGGTGAAGGTGGGGCAGTGGGCGCAAAGCGTCTTCGGCGATGCCGCCAGCGTCTTCATCATCATCCTCATCCTGGTCCTCTTCGGCTGGCTGGGCACCGCGCGGCTCGTGCGGGGGAACATCCTCTCCCTCAGGGAGCAGGACTACGTGACCGCCGCCCAGGCCCTGGGGGCCTCGGACCTCCGCATCATGTTCCGCCACCTGGTGCCCAACACCCTGGCCCCCCTCATCGTCCAGGCCACCCTGCAGATCGGCGGGGCCATCTTGGTGGAAGCGGCCCTCTCCTTCCTGGGCTTCGGCATCCAGCCCCCGGTGGCCACCTGGGGCAACATGCTGACGAACGCCCAGGAGTACATCTTCACCGCCCCCTGGCTCGCCCTGCCGCCCGGGTTCATGATCTTCATCACGGTGCTGGCCTTCAACTACCTGGGAGACGGCCTCCGGGACGCCCTGGACCCGAGGAGCAGGCTCTAAATGCTGGCCCCCGGTGTTTAGGGCCTGAGCTTTTCCTCGGGGTAGGCGGCCTCCAGGAAATAAAGGCCGTGGGCCGGGGCGGTGGGGCCCGCTAGGCGCCGGTCCCCGCTTCCCAGGATGGCCCGAAGGCTTTCCGGGGGCCGCTTGCCGAGCCCCACCTCCAGGAGGGTGCCCACCATGCCCCGGACCTGGCCCCGGAGGAAGCTTCGCCCCTTGAAGTAAAAGCGCACCTCGAGGCCGCCCTCTCCCTCCGCCGCCTCCACCCTGGCCTCGAGGAGCTCCCGCACCCCCTCCCGGGTCTCCTCCTTGGCGAAGCCCAGGAAGTTGTGCCGGCCCAAAAGGAAGGGTAGGGCCTCCCGTATGGCCGAGAGGTCCAGGGGGTGCTTAAGCCAAAGCGCCCGGTGGCGGAGGAGGGGAGAGGGGTGGGGCCTCACGAGGACCCGGTAGCGGTAGGCCCGCCAGAGGGCGTCCCTCCTTGCGTGGAGGTCCCGGGCCACCTCCAAGGCCCCCACCACCTTGAGGTCCTCGGGGAGGAGGCGGTTCAGGGCCTCGGGCACCCTTTCCACGGGGATCCTGCCCTCCACGTCCACGTGGAAGGGCATGGCCAGGGCGTGCACCCCGGCGTCGGTGCGCCCGGCGGCCACGGCCTTGGGGAGGGCGCCAACCCTGGGCAGGACCCTTTCCAGCTCCCCCTGCACGGTGCGCAGGCCCTCCCTTTGCCGCTGGAGCCCGGCGAAGTGGGTGCCGTCGTACTCGCAAAGAAGGAGGAGTCGGCGCACGGGCCCAGCTTAATCCGCGCCCACCGGGGTTTTGGAGGGGTGGGCCTCGAGGGCCACCCCCTCCCCCACCACCCTAAGCCCCACCCGGTCCCCCACCCGGTAGGGCGCTCCGGGGCTCTCCTGCACCAGGATCTCCCGCTCCGCGGGGCCTAGGAGGCGCACCCGGTAGGTGAGGTCGTGCCCCTTGAACTCCCGGGCCACCACCTCCCCCACGGGGCCCTCTTCCGGCGGAGCGAGCTTAAGGGCCTCCGGGCGCAGGGAGAGGAGAAGGGGCCCGAAGGCGGGCTCGGCCAGGGGCACGGGGCCCAGGCAGGTCTCCGCCCAGCGCCCCTTCCCCTCCCCGGGAAGGAGGTTGGTGCGGCCCAGGAACTGGGCCACGAAGGGGGTTC
Organism: Thermus sp.; assembly: GCF_056332225.1. Lineage (NCBI taxonomy): Bacteria > Thermotogati > Deinococcota > Deinococci > Thermales > Thermaceae > Thermus > Thermus sp. The sequence goes on from NZ_JBWGQW010000006.1 coordinate 47,304, forward strand.
TGGGCCGGAGGTAGACCTCCTCCGGGGTGCCCACCTGGAGGATCTCTCCCCCCCGCATCACCCCCAGGCGGTCGGCGAAGGAGAGGGCTTCCTCCTGGTCGTGGGTGACCAGGAGGGCGGTGGTGCCCGTCTCCTTCAGCACCTTGCGCACCTCTTCCCGGGTGGCGGCCCGAAGCCCGGCGTCCAGGCTGGAAAAGGGTTCGTCCAGAAGCACCAGCTTGGGCCCCGGGGCCAGGGCCCGGGCCAGGGCCACCCTCTGCTGCTGCCCGCCGGAAAGCTCGTGGGGCTTGCGGTGCTGGAAGAGGGTCATGCCCACCCGCTCCAGGGCCTTCTGCGCCAAGAGGAGGCGGTCCTTGCCCTTCAGGCCAAAGGCCACGTTGCCGAGGGCGGTGAGGTGGGGGAAGAGGGCGTAGTCCTGGAAGACGAAGCCGATGCCCCTCCTCTCGGGGGGAAGAGGGGTCACGTCCCGGCCCTGGAGGAGGACCCGGCCGGCGTCCGGGGCCTCCAGCCCGGCGACGACCCGCAGAAGGGTGGTCTTGCCACAGCCCGAGGGGCCGAGGAGGGCCAGGATCTCCCCGGGGTAGACCAGGAGGTCTACCCCCTTCAGCACCTCGTGCCCGCCGAAGCGCTTCCTTATCCCCTGGAGTTCTAGAAGCGGCGCTCGCTCCAAAGCAACACCCCCACGAAGGCCGCCGAAAGGAGGGCGATGAGGAGGGCGAAGGGGGCGGCCTCGGCGAACATGGCTTCCTGAGTGTAGCTGAAAACCCGGGTGGAAAGGGTGCTGTAGCCCATGGGGGCCAGGAGGAGGGTGATGGGCAGCTCCTTCACCGCCCCCATGAAGGCCAGGGCGCCTCCCGCCGCCACCCCCCGCCAGAGGAGGGGAAAGGTGACGCGGAAGAAGGCCCGGGTGGGCGTCTCCCCCAGGCTCCTCGCCGCCTCCTCCAGCCTCCTCGGCACCTGGCGCAGGGCGCTCTGGATGGGGCCCAGGGTCTCCGCCAGGAGGTGGAAGGCCAGCACCAGGACCAGAAGGGCTAGGCTTCCATAGAGGAAAGGAAGGCTCCTCAGGCTGAAGAAGATCCAGGCCAGGGCGAAGGCCAAAGGAGGGATGGCGTAGCCCAGGTAGGCCAGGCGCTCCAAGAGGGAGGAGGCGAAGGAGGGGTAGCGCACCACGAGGTAGGCCAGGGGCAAGGCCATCCCCACGGCGAGGAGGGCGGCGGGAAAGGCGGCCAGGGCGGAGTGGAAGAGGGCCTCGTAAAGGCCCTGCAAGCTTTCCCTGGGAAAGCGGCTCGCCAGGTGGAAGAGGGCGTAGAAGGGGAGGGCCAAGGCCAGGAAGACCGGTGTCAGGGCCCAAAGGTAGGCCAAGGGGGCCCAGGGTCCAAGGCGCACGGGCCGGGCCTTCCGGCTCGAGCCCTTGCCCGTGCGGGCCAGGGCGAGGCGGCGGAGGAAGAGGCCCTGCAAAAGGAGAAGCCCCCCGGTGAGGAGGAGGAGGAAGAGGGCGAGCCAGGCGGCGTACACCCGGTCAAAGGCGGCGTTGTACTGCAGGTAGATGGCGTAGGAGAAGGTCTCGTAGCGGAGAAGGCTCACCGTGCCGAACTCCCCCAGGACGTGGAGCCCCACCAGGAGGTAGCCGGAAAGGAGGGCGGGGAGGAGTTGGGGAAAGGCCACCTTGAAGAAGGCCGGTAGGGGCTTCTGGCCCAGGGTCCGGGCCGCTTCCTCCAAGGAGGGGTCCAGGCCCAGGAAGGCGGCCCGCAGGGAGAGGAAGAGGTAGGGGTAGGTGATGAAGGAGAGGACCAGCAAGGCCCCCCAGTACCCCTCGAGCCGGGGGAGGGGCAGCACCCCCCCAGGCCCCGTGGCCGAGAGGAGCACGAAGGCCCCCACGTAGCCGGGGACGGCCAGGGGCAAGGAGAGGAGGAGGGCCAGGAGGCGCTTGCCCTTGAGGTCCGTGCGGGTGGTGAGGAAGGCCAGGGGCAGGGCGAGGAGGGTGGTGAGGAGGAGGACCCCGAGGAGGAGGGCCAGGGTGTTCCGAAGAAGCTCCAGGTTCTTGGGCCTGAGGAGGATCTCCCGGAGGGCCAAGGGGTCGGCCTCGAGGGCCCTTAGGACGAGGTAAAGGAGGGGCAGGGCCACCCCACCCCCCGTGAGGAGGGCGGGGAGGAGGAAGGGCAAAAGCCCGGGGAGGTGGGGAAGCTTAAGGGTCATTACGCCTCATACCCTATTTGGCGTGAATCCTTCGCCTAAGCCAAGGCCATAAGGCCTCTAATGGGCCTCCTTTCCCGGGGCCCCATGCTGGCGCAAGCCAGCATGGGGTGGTATCAGAGGATGCCCAGCTCCCGGAGAAGCTTAAGGGCCTCCTCCAGGGGAAGCTTTTCAAAGTCCAGCCTGGGGCTCTTCTTGAGGGCCTCCTCCAGGGATAGAAGGTTGGGGTCCGCCACCACTCCCTTGACCAAGGGGTACTCCCCCACGTTGCCCAAAAAGTACTGCTGGGCCTTGGGAGAGAGGAGGTAGATGAGGAAACGGGTAGCGGCGGTGAGGTTCCGGCTCGTCTTCAGGATGCCCGCCCCCGTCACCAGGGCCAGGTTGCCCACGTCCCCGTCCTTGAAGTGGTGGAGGCCCAGGTTGTACCCCGCCCGGCGGAAGCGCACCACGTAGTAGTGGTTGGTGGAGCCCAGATCCACTTCCCCGGCGCGGATGGCGTCCAGCATGGCGGGGTTGGAGGGGTAGGCCTTGGGGGAGAGGGCCTTCATGGCGAGAAGCCACTCCCGGGCCTTGGCCTCCCCGTGGAGGGCGATGATCCCGGCCACCATGTCTTGGAAGCTGGAGTAGGTGGGGGTCCATCCCAGCCGAAGCCCCCTTTCCTGAACGAACCGGGGAAGGTCCAGGAGGCTTCCCGGAAGCTCCTCGGCCTTCACCTTCTGGGGGTTGTAGGCCAGGACTCGGAGCCGCACCGTCACCGGCACCCAGGACCTGGAGGCGGGCACAAAGGCCTGGGGCAGCTTGAGGACGCTGTCCCCGAGAGGCCTGAGAAGGCCCCGGGCCGAGGCCTGCCCCAGGGCCCCGGCGGTGTTGGCCCAGAAGACGTCCGCGGGGGAGCGGCTTCCCTCCTCCTGGAGGGCGGCGAGGATCTGGGCGTCGGTGCCGTAGCGGACCTGGACCCGGATACCGGTCTCCGCCTCAAACTGTTTGACCAAGGGTTCCACCAGGCTCTGTCCCCGTCCCGAGTAGATCGTGAGCGTGGGGCTTTGGGCGAGGGCGCCTAAGGCCGCGAAAGCCGCGAGGGTCAGAAGGTAGCGCTTCACCGTGGGTGCCTCCGTTCTCCTCGGGAGGGGCCCCTCCCGGGAAGGAGGGTACCCCGGGGTGGGGAAAATGTCAAGTATTCCGGTCGGATTTATTGGTTTTAGAAGCGATAATCGTTCGCAGCCAGGGAAATACGCCCGTGAGGTCCCTGGGCGGGGGCGGGGCCTCCCCGGTGTAGACCAGGGGGACCGGGTTGAGGGTGTGCCGGGGGTGCCAGGGCTCCTCGGCGTTGCCGTGGTCCGAGGCGAGGAGGAGGAGGCCGCCTTCGGCGAGGAAGCCCTGGAGGAAAAGGGTGAGCTCCCGGAAGCGGTCGGGGAGGCTTTCGGGGTGGCGGTGGGCGGCGAGGTCCAGGGCCCAGTACTCCAGGACCACGAGGTCAAAGCCCCGGGCCAGGGCCGCCGCCTTGGCCCCCGCCCCGTAGGGGTCCTCCCAGAAGCCGGGGGGAAGGGCCAGGGGGTGCCCCAGGGGAAGGAGGGGGAGGCCGGAAATCCTCGCCGCCTGGGCGAAGGCGGAAAGGAGGAGCCTTTTTCCCTCCGTGGCCCGCCTGAGGTACTCCGGGCGGTAGGCGTTGGCGTGGAGGACCTTCAGGCCCCTGCCCTTGGCCCAGGCGTAGAGGCTTTTCCTTAGGAGGGGCCTGAGCCTGGGGCTCGGGAAGGGGCCCTGGTGGTGGCCGAGGAGCTTGGCGGCGTTCTCCCCGGTGAGAAGGGCGGTCTGGCCCGTGCCCGACTGGGGCAGGCCCTCCACCCCCAAGGTGGCGTCCAGGGGATGGGGGGAAAGCTCCAGAAGAAGGGGGAAGAGGTCCGAAAGAGCCCCTCCCAGCCCCAGCCCGTCCACGAAGAGGAAGAGCACCCCCTTAGTGTAAAAGGTGGTGCCGTTTCCAACACCTTTGGGCAAGGCCGGGTATCCTGGGGGAGGAGGTGTCCTTATGCCGGTGAGGAAGGCCGAGGCCTTTTGGGAAGGGGGTTTGCGTTCGGGCAAGGGGGTTATGAGGCTGGGAAGCCAGGCCTTTGAGGGGCCCTATTCCTTCCCCTCACGCTTTGAGGAAGGCCCGGGCACCAACCCCGAGGAGCTCATCGCCGCGGCCCACGCGGGGTGCTTCTCCATGGCCCTGGCGGCCAGCCTGGAGCGGGAGGGCTTCCCGCCCAGGCGGGTTTTTACCGAGGCCAGGGTCCACCTGGAGATGGTGGAGGGCAAGGCTACCCTCACCCGGATTGAGCTCGTCACCGAGGCCGAGGTGCCGGGGATAATCCCGGAGAAGTTCCTGGAGATCGCTGAGGCGGCCAAGGCGGGCTGCCCCGTGTCCCGGGCGCTCGCGGGGGTAAAGGAGATCGCTCTTACGGCCCGCCTGGTGGGCTAAGCGCCCGCACCTTGGCTTTGCAACATGGGATGCCCGAGCTTGGTCTGTGGGAAAGCTCTTTTGGGGTCCCCACCGCGGCAAAAGCCGCGGTGGGGTACTTAGCCTTCCCCCTTCCACAGGAGGCGGCCGCAGGAGGGGCAGCGGGTGAGCTGCCCCTGGACCACTTTTTGCGCCACGTGGGTGGGCAGGACCACGTTGCACCCCTCGCAGCGGAAGACCTGGCCCTGGCGGAGTATGCGCACGATGCCGGTGCCCTTGCGGGCCCGGCGTATGGCCTCGTACTCCTTGAGCACGGAGGCGGGGATGCCCTGGGCCATGGCCTCCCGCTCCTCCCTGAGCTTTTGGATCTCCACCTCCAGGGCCTCCACCCTCAGGGCGTTTTCCTGGAGGAGGGCCTCGAGGCGGGGGCGGAGGCCGGCGAGACCCTCCTCTACCCGGGCGATCTGGGCCTCCACCTCCTCCATGGCCTCCATGATGGGGGTGGAGAGCTCCAGGAGCTCCTTGATGCGGTCCTTGATCTGCTGGATGCGGTTTTCGTACTGGGTCTGCTCCCGGGCGCTTTGGGCCTGTCGCTGCTCCGCCTCCGCCTGCTTCTCCTTGGCGGTGAGATCTTCTATGTCCAGGCTGTGCCGGGTGTAGGCCTTGCGCAGCTCCGCCTGGCGCTCCAAGAGGTCGCCCAGTTCCCGCTCCAGGGCCTCCACCTGGGCCTTCACCGCCAGGAGTTCCTCCGGGAGGCTTTCCGCCTCCTTCTTTAGCCGATCTATTTCCAGATCCTTTTCCTGAAGGGCGTAAAGGGCCTTCAGCGCCTCCAGCTGTCCCCGTTGAGGAGCGTCCGCCCCGTTCACGTTTCCCATTCTAACCCGGTGAGGAAGGGGTTCGTCCGGGCCTCGAGGCCCAAGCTCGTTCCGGGCCCGTGCCCGGGGTGGACCCGGGTTTTTGGGGGAAGGGCGAGGAGGCGCTTGAGGGACCGGAAGAGGGCCTGGGGGTCCGCTCCCGGCAGGTCGTAGCGGCCGATGCTCCCCCGGAAGAGGAGGTCCCCGGAGAAGACCTGGGCCCCTTCGGGGTCGTGGAAGGCCACGTGCCCCGGGCTGTGGCCGGGGAGGTGGAGGACATGGAACCCGAAAAGCCTCGCCCCCTCTTCCAAAGGCCTCACGGGGAGGGGGGGCTTGGGGATGGTGAAGCCCCAGGCCCGGGCGGCGAGGTCCGCCCCTTCGTAGAGGGGGAGGTCCAAGGGGTGGAGGTAGACGGGGAGGTCCAGGGCCTCCACCAGGGGGGCCACGGCCCCCACGTGGTCAAAGTGGGCGTGGGTGAGGAGGATGGCCCGGGGGGTGAGGCCGGTTTCTCGGAAGAGGGCGAAGAGCTTTTCCGGCTCGTCCCCGGGGTCAATGAGGACCGGGCCCTCTCTCGTCTCCACCAGGTAGGCGTTTTCCTGCAGGGGACCTAAGGCGACGGGAAAGACCCTCATGGCTCGGTGGGCAGGCCCTCCTGGAGCCACTCGTGCATGGAGCCCAGGTAGTTCCGGGCCCGGACCCCGAGGTTCCGGAGAACGAAGAAGGCCACGGCGCTCCGGGCCCTGGAGTGGCAGTAGACCCCCACTTCCTGGCCCGGCTCCAGGCCAAGCCGCTCCAGAACCTCCTCCGGGCTCAGGAAAAGCTCCAAGGGGGCGTTCCGGCTTCCCGGGATGCGACCCCCCCGGGGGCAGCAGGGGGGGTGGACCTTGCCCTGGAACTCCTCAGGGCTCCGCACGTCCAGGAGGAGGGGGTGGCGGGCGGCCTCGTCGGCGGTGAGGAGCCAGTCCCGCCGGAGCCTGGCCACCACCCCGGTGCGCTCGGGCCTGGGCTCCTCCTTCTCCGTGGCGTAGGGCTCCCAGCCCTCGGTCCAGAGGGTCACCTCCAGCCCCCCCAGGCCCAAAAAGAAGGCGGTGCGGCAGAGGCGGCTCGTGAGCCCTTCATCGTAAGGGACCGCGGGGCTTTTCAGGCCCAGGGTCTGGAAGAGCTCGGTGAGGCCCGCTTCCAGGGCCCTGAGCTCCGCTTCCTCCCGCAGGCGGAGCCGGGGGGCGGAGAGGTCCAGGTGGCGGGCTCCCGGGAGGTGCCCCGCCTCGTAAGCGGCCCGGGGGCGGGTGTCCACCAGGACGGCGTCCTTGGGCAGGTCCATAGGCCTGATTATAGGGGGCGCATGGGTAAGCCCAAAAGAGTAAGGGTACTTGACAAATATGCGCGCATGTGTTATTAGTGCATCTTGGAGGTGATGGGTATGGCTCTGGTGCGTAGGGACGCGCGCGCCACGGAGATCACGCCCTTCAGGACCTGGGGACCCCTCTCTCTCTTGGAGGAGGCCAACCGGCTCTTTGAGGAGGTGATGGGCGACTTCGCCCGGCCCTTGGCCACCGCCTACGTGGCCCCGGCGGACCTCTACGAGACCGACGAGGCCCTGGTCCTGGAGATGGCCATTCCCGGTCTTGCTCCCGAGGACCTGGAGGTGAGCCTCGAGGGCACCAAGCTCACCGTCCGGGGTCAGGTGAAGCCTCAGGAGGACGTGCGGGTGCGCCGCTACTACCTCCAGGAGATCCCCCACGGCTCCTTCGTGCGCACCTTCACCCTGCCCGTGGAGGTGAAGGCGGAGGAGGCCAAGGCGGAGTTCCGCCACGGGATCCTGAGGCTCACCCTGCCCAAGGTGGCCGAGGCCCGGGCCAAGCGGATCCCCATTGAGGTGGTCCAGTAGCCCTAGGCCCTGAGGAACCCCCTGGGGAAGCCCCAGGGGGTTTGCTGACGTTAGAGGCTGTCGTAAAAGGGTGGTATCCTTAAGGGGTGACTCTTAGAGCCCGCAAGGGCTACCTTGCCAGCCAGTCTGTGGTCACGAGCGGAGCTCGTACCTTGCAGACCACGGAAAAAGGGGGCCCCGAGGGAACGACGGGGCGAAAAAGGTCAAGGGGAGAAAGCGCCAGATTCTGACGGACACGGGGGGGCGTCTCCTGAAGGCCTTCGTGCACCCCGCCAACGAGCACGACAAGTGGG